>JAFDKD010000130.1 GCA_019307165.1 Deltaproteobacteria bacterium
CCTGGCGAAGCCATGGTCCGCATTTCCGGTATGGCATAGCCGGAAAACTCTGACCCCCGCTGCACGGGATCTTCGACTGGCCCAGAGGACCAGGTTTTGCAGATGGAATAAAATACTACAAGGGAGGGGGAGTTTGGCAGAAGACCGAAATGAGGTTTCAGAGTCGATATTGGGAAAAATCAGGTCCGGAGACGCCTTTGCCCGATTGGCCGGAACGGAGTTACTTGAACTTCAACCCGGTTTTGCCCGAGCGGAACTCAAAGTCACCGAGAATACGGTGAACTTCCATGACATGGCCCACGGAGGCGCTATCTTCACCCTGGCGGATCTGGCCTGTGAAGCGGCGGGAAACAGCTGCGGGGAGGCTGTAGCCGTCCAGACGGATATTCATTTCCTGGCCGCGGGGAGATGTGGAGATCTGCTTACCGCCACGGCCAAGATGACGGGCCGCATCCAATCCTTCGGCGTGATTGACTTTGAAATCACGAACCAGGCAGGACGTCTCCTTTCCATGGGCAAACAGACCGTTATTTTCAAGGAGTAAACGTCAGCTTCCGTATAACTCCAAAACCTTTTTGGTCTCCACCCTGCCGGCGGCACTTCGGGGAAGCGCATCCACGAATTGAACCGCTTTAGGGACCTGAAACGCGGACAGCTGTTCCCGGCAGTGGGTCTTTACGTCGTCTTCCGTAAGACGACAGCCCGTCTTCACGGCGATAACGGCTTTGACGGCCTCGCCCCATCTTTCGCTGGGGACCCCGATAACCGCCACTTCATTGACGGCTGGATGGTTCCGGATGGCATCTTCCACGTTGACCGGAGGCACCAGAACGCCGCCCGTCTTGATGATGAAATCCTTTCTGCCTTTTAAATAGAGATACCCGTCCTCATCGAAAACGCCTAAATCGTTTGTATGGTACCAGCCGTTGCGGAATTTCTCTTCCGTGAGCGCCGGATCGTTCCAATATCCGGGGGAAACCTGATCTCCTTTGATAACAACCTCCCCTATTTCGCCCTGAGACACATCCCGACCTTCTGAATCGATGAGCCTGATCCGTGCGCCCAAGAGCGGCTTTCCGGCCGATTCGAGCCTTTTTTTCTCCTTTTCCGTGGCGTTCGGGTGAAACCCTTTTTCAATATCGCACGGCAGGAGGCGGGTTACGGTTGCACCTGCCTCGGTAATCCCGTAAACCTTGCCGGAGATCGAAACCCCGCAAAAGTCCATGATTTGCCTTAGATCATCGGCCGTCGTGTGTTCCGCTCCGATCATCACCTTTTTGAGACTGCTCAGATCATATGTCTTGCCGGTGGCCTCCATATGATCCCAGAGCGGCATAAACCTCGATTTGGTCATCATGGCGATGGTGACGCGCTCTCTTTCCACCACTTGCGCCCACGTATTTCCCAGGGGGTGGATGACGATGGTGGCGCCCGCAAATGCCGGCGCCAGGAATTGCACCTGCCCGCCGATGCCTATGCACCACGGGGCGGAAACCGAAACGATATCTTCCGGGGTGTATCTTTCAATAAACATCCCGTTTTCAATGCAGAAGGTCAGCCGGTTCTTATGGGTGGTGATGACGCCCTTTGGGATGCCTGTGGTGCCGGTCGTAAATGCGATGACCAAGTGCGCATCCTCGGTGGCGTCGGTCCTGACTTCGGTATCCGGATATCCGTCTATCATATCGTCATAATCGCGTTCATAACCGTGGTCTTTTCCTATGCCGATAAAATGGGAAACGGTCTGGAGGTTCGGGCGTATGGCATCAATCAAGTCCCTGTATTGACTCTGAACAAAAATTGCCTTTAGTTGGACATTTTGGATGACTTTTTCAAGCACCTCTTTCTTGAGACGATAGTTCAGGCCGCAACCGATGACCCCGGTTTTGGCCGTTGCGAATTGAAATTCGCCGCACTGCAAGCAGTTTTCAGCGATAATGCCGACTCGGTCCCCTTTTCGCACGCCGAGATCAATCAGTGCATGCGAAAGCCGGTTCACCCGTTCATTGATTTCCTTCCAGTTGAATCGAACGCCCGAGGGGCCGTCTACAATCCCTGTCCGTTCCGGAAACCACCGCGCATTATTAAGCGGAATATCTCCTATAAGCACAAGCACTCCCTCCTTTATGAAACAGTTTAGGGAAAAGCGACCGGCGGGTCAAGGCAGAGTATCTAATCCCGGGCATGAACCAGGTATTGATAACGTGTCCCATAGGGTTACACTGATATCTCCTCCCGAAGAGCGGGTGGACTTAAGGAGCCGCCCAGAGGGGCTTTACCCACACCCTTAGGCAGTCAGCCCGTCATTCCTGCGAAAGCCGGGATCCAGAGGCCGGTTTGGTTGAGAAGTCGACCCGTACCCTGCTACCCGATGAAAAGCCGGGAAGCGGTAAAAGGAGAGAGGGAATACAAGCTATATTTCAATTGACACACGACGTCTCTTCAAATAGATTTTTCTAACCACTTTAGAATTCTTTTCATTCACTTCCCCCTGATCCTGAGATGGTTTTTTGTCGTATCAGGCCCTGGAATCAAAAGGAATTGACCATGAGAAAAGTTCACTCGCTGGCTGAAGTCGATCAGGCCATGTGCATCGGCGATCGGATCTGTGAAAATGTCTGCCCCACCGGGGCGATCAGGGTTGTTAAGAAAAAGGCCGTTGTTGACGAAAGCAAGTGCGGCGCCTGTCTCAAGTGTGTCGATTACTGCGAAGAAGGCGCCATCCGGATGGTCCCTCGCTCTCAGCCGTTATTCTGGCGTGTCGATCCTTCCGATGTGGACCAGGACCAACTCCGGGGATTATGCACCAAGGCACACGTTCATCTCGATGATGTCATATGCCCGTGCACCGGAACCACGGCGGGAGAGGTGGGGGCCGCGATCCTTAAGGGCGCAACCACGCCGGAAGAGGTGAGCCTCATGACGGGTGTAAGGACCGTGTGCGGGATATATTGCGTGTCTCTCGTCCAGGAGCTTTTGAGGGCGCACGGCATTGAAACAACCCCGCCAAAAGGCGCTAACTGGTATGAAGTGGATACATCGCTGTGGAACATTCCCGAAGAAGTGATCCGGAAATATCCCGAATACAGGCTCGAAGAATCTCGAAGGCTTTTTCTGGAAAATGAAGAGTAAAGGAGGCCGTCGTGTTGCAGGCCGCGGTAGCACCGCCGAAAATCATGGAATCCGTATCCGGGCCGGAACTGCCCCCCCGCCGGGTGGCGGACCTTCCGGGCATTACCTCTTTGGAAGTGCGACGGCTTTTTCCGGAAATCCCGGAAGCAATCCGTTTTGAGGACAACGATCTCTCCGGGATCCGGCAAGCGGCGGAGCGCTCTCTCGCCCATGTGGACATGGGCATGATCAGGGCCGGAGATTCGGTCAATCTCCTTTGTTCGGAGCACGGTTTCAGCATTCTCGGGGGCGGGCCTTATGCGGAAATGCTTCGGGCCATCAAGGATGTGGTTGAGGAAAGGACCGGTTGTCGGAATATGCGCCTCAGATTTGCAGTGGGGTCCACGCGGTCGGAGGCAAGGGAGATGCTTCCGTATTTCGGGCTGGACGATTATTTCGAGGGTCGGGTCAAAGGCCTCGGCCCCTTTGACCGGGGCGTGCCCATCGAGACCGACATCGGAACCCTATACGGCATCAAAAAGGTATATGACGCCGATTGGATCATTCACGCCCATTACGATGATCCCAGGGAACTGTACTATCATCACCAGATCGATCGAACGCTCAAAGCATTTACTATGAGTTATGCCCGGCTGGAAACCAGGTCGCTTTACCACAAGAACTTCGATACCCGCAGCAGCAATATCGTTCCCCGGGCCATATTCGAATCGCCGTTTGTCCAAGGCAAATTCGCCTTCACCGTCTTTCTGGTAACGTCGCCTGACGGCGTTATCGACATCGGCGCGGACAATGACCTGCACAGACTGAATCGAAGACTTAACAAAAATACACTCAAGTCCTTCGGAAAGCTCATACGGCTTTTCAGTGAAATCGACGAATGCGTCGTCGCCCTCGATGCGGGGCGATGGCCGTGGTACCTCCACGCCGGGGGACTCACCTCGGGAAATCTTTTCATGGCCCCCACCGACCATTTCGACTTGGATATATACCCGCCGCGAAAAACCGGGCATAAGCAAGTAAACCCGGCGGTCAAGATGTTGCTGCTCAACTACACCTGGCGGGAGAATCTACATGGTTTGGTCGCACGCTATCCGATCGTCATCGCCGGGCAAAATCTTGCGGAGGGGCTCTCTTTCGCCGCCAGGAAACACGCTAAAAAAATCGCCGACAATCTGGAGGAGGCCATGGCGGCAGCCATTGAGATGGCGGGGACCAACAAGGTGATTGTTTTTGACGGGAGTTTCGGCAGCCTCAATTTAAGTCCGTCCATGGGCGATTTCTTAATAAGCCGGGCGCCCGAGGTCAGCCGCAAAGTGGATGAACACTACCTTCCCCTGTGGCTGCGCCAACGGGGAATAGACCCGGCAGAGGCATAACCGTTACGTTGCAAACCACTCACGGAAAACGCCGGGCCTTAGGCGCATTTCACATCCCGCCAAAGAGACCGGCAAGGGACGACCGATCTGCGACGGCATATAAACCTAGATGAGAAACCGTGAAAATGGATACATCAAAAGCAAAACCGCCGCTTGATGGGATAAAGGTCCTGGAACTGGGGCACACGGTAATGGGCCCGACAGCCGGCCTGATCCTGGCCGATTTGGGCGCCGAAGTCGCCAAGATCGAAAAAGCGCCCCAAGGCGACGACACCCGGAGGATGAAGGGTTTTGGGGCCGGGTTTTTCTCCTACTTCAACCGCAACAAGATCAGCCTCTGTCTGGACCTGAAAGACCGGCGCGGAAGGGACGTGCTCGACCGGCTTGTAGGTCAAGCGGACGTTCTGGTGGAGAACTTCGGTCCGGGCACGATCGACCGCTTGGGGTTCGGATACGAACGGGTCAGCCGGCTCAATCCCCGTTTGGTTTTCTGTTCGCTTAAAGGATTCATGCCCGGTCCGTACGAAGAGAGGCTTTCTCTGGATGAGGCGGTCCAGATGATGGGAGGACTTGCCTACATGACAGGTCCCAGAGGACGCCCCTTGCGCGCCGGGGCCTCGGTGACCGACATCCTGGGGGGCACCTTCGGGGTCGTGGGAATTCTGGCCGCCCTGAGGGAGAGGGAGCGTACCGGCAAAGGGCAGTTGGTCAAGGCCACGCTTTTTGAGGCCGTGGCCTTCATGATGGCCCAGCACATGACCATAGCGGCACTGACCGGCGAAGAGCCACCGCCCATGCCGGAACGGCGCCGGATCTGGGCGGTTTACGACCTGTTTCCAACGGCCGACGGAAAGCAGGTCTTTCTCGGCATTACCAATGAAGCCCACTGGACGCGTTTCTGCGAAGCCTTTGGCTTCAAGGACTTTCTGCAGGACCCCGATTTTGAGACCGATGCGCTACGGATCAAGAACCGCGACAGGCTTTCCGACGAATTGATGTCACGTCTCGGCGCCATGGACGAGAAGCGGATACTGCTTCTGGCTGAAAAGGCGATCATTCCCTTTGCGCCGATTTCGCGCCCCGCCCAACTTTTGGATGACCCCCATCTGAAACACGCCGGCTGGCTGTTGGAGACGAAACTTCCCGGGGGAAAAACGGCTGGACTCCCCAAAATCCCCCTCGCCATCGGCGACCATTCGCAAGGCCTTTACAGACATCCGCCCAAACTGGGGGAAGGCGGGAGGGCGTTTCTGATGAATTCCGGGTTTTCAACGGACGAGGTTGAACGACTCGTTAACGCGCGCGTGCTGGTTGAGGATATTGACGCCTAACTTTATCCGCCTGTGCCTCGCAAATGCCGAGGCAGGAGACAATAGCCGCAAAACACCTAAGAAAGAGGCGTGCTATGATCAAAGCCGTTTATATTATGTACCGAAAGCCTGGAATGGAAGTGGAGGAATTTCAAGATTACTGGCGCTCCACCCATGGGGATCTGGTCCGAAAGATACCGGACCTCAGGCGCTATACGCAATGCCATACCCTGTTGGCCGGTTACGGAAGGCCGACCCCTCCGCCTGCCGACGGGATCGAAGAACTCTGCTTCGAATCCCCGGAGGCCCTTGAGGTCCTGGAGACCTCTGAGGGAGGACGATCTGCCCTCGCGGACTTCGATAGGTTCACGGATACCTCCAGGGTTTGTCGCATCCTCACGGAAGAGATTATCATTAAGGAGGGAACGACCCATGAGAATATGGCAAAAAACATCGAATTCGTTACCCGGAAACCCGGCATGCCCCTTGAGGAGTTTCGAAAATACTGGAAAGACGTGCACGGACCCATAGCAGCCAAAATAGAAGTGATCGAGCATTATGTCCAGTCCCGTGCCCTTATGAGTGAATACGAAAAGGAGCCGCCTCCCGCCTATGACGGTGTAGCCGAGACGTGGTTCGAGAGTACTCAAGCCATGCGACATTCGGCAACAACTCCCGAGTATGCGGCCCATCATGCCGACATGCTTAATTTTCTGCCGGGAGAATTACCAATCATTATCACCAAAGAGATAAAGATGATTTAGCGTCCCGTATAACGCGTCGAGAGGCGGAAGCATAAAGGTTTTTTTAAAAATGAAACAGAACGAAAAAGATCTTACGGCGTTTTGCGGGCTATACTGCGGCGATTGCATTCGCTACCAGTGCAGGGCGTCTGATCTGTCCAATGAAGAATGTGGGAAGTTGGATTTTTTAAAGCCGTTTCATGGCGATGCCTCTATAAAAAACCTGCGAAAAATTGCGGAACTGGGCTTAGTGAATTGGGCGAAAAACCGCGATAAATGTTACCCTTGGCTCTAATAGGAAATGCTGGGATGTGGCATTGTCCTGACTAAATGCGCACATACGGCTATTAAAGACAACATCAAAGGACTCATTGGTCATGGCTGAAGAAAGAGAAAACACGCAAGGACTCCCTCGGGAAGTCATCATCGATCCGCGCTTCGAAGGTCCTACGGATATCACTTTGGGCGGTTACATCAGCGGCTTCATGGCCGATCACATAGACAGCGAAACAGTGGAAGTGACCATGCGGGCCCCCACTCCCATGGGAAAGAAACTCCAGATCTATTTTGAGGCCCCGGATAGAGTGGTCATGCGAGACGGCCATACGCTGCTCAACGAAGCCCGGCCTTCGGAACTCGAACTGGACCTGCCCGAACCGATCACCCTGGACGAGGCCGTA
>JAFDKD010000792.1 GCA_019307165.1 Deltaproteobacteria bacterium
CCTGACACCTGACACCCGACACCTAATGGGTGCATCACTTACAGGACTTGGACATTGCACGGCCCCCTATGGGGGCGGCCTAAAAGCCGGGTCCTGTGGGCCCGGATCTTTACTGCCTCAGTCATTCGTATATACAGGGAAAGATGGAATGGTGGAATAATGGAAGAATGGGAAGAGGGGATGGAGGCAAAGGGTGGTATCGAAGAAAATTAGATGGGCTTTTCAATGCCTCCCTGTGGCGTGTAACCAAAGTCGGGCCTGCCGGGCCGTAGCCCCGCGCGAAAGCGGGACGAAGGCCGGTCCTGAAGGCTCGGATCTCTAGTGTGAGGAGGGTAAGCAATAATGGAACCCAGACGTGTCGAAAGAAAAGATTTTATCATACCTCGCTGCACGGCGGCCTGTCCGGCGGGGGTGGATGTTCCCAGGTATATCCGGGCCGTCAAAGAGAAACGGTATGACGAGGCGCTGGCTGTCCTGCGTGAGAAACTGCCCCTGCCCACGGTCTGCGCGGACGCCTGTTTCGCCCCCTGTGAGGATATGTGCGCCTACACACAGTTCGGCGATCCCATTGCCATCCGCGCCATCAAGCGGGCGGCCGTGGACAAGGGTGGGGACGCCTGGAAGGAGCGGAAGCAAAAGGCGGAGAACACCGGAAAAACGGTGGCGGTCGTGGGCGCCGGTCCCGCGGGTCTGACGGCTGCCTATTACCTCCGGAGCCGGGGCCACTCCGTGACGATCTACGATGCCTTTCCCAAGCCCGGCGGCACCATGCGCTACGGCATTCCCAACTACCGGGTCCCGGAGGCGCGTCTGGACAAGGACATTGACGATATCCTTTCGCTGGGGGTCATTTACAAGGGAAATACCGTTGTAGGAAAGGACGTGACCCTCGAGCAGTTGAAAAAAGAACATGATGCCGTGTTTCTGGGCAGCGGCGCCAACGGAAGCATCCGGATCCCTCTGGCTGGATCGGACAAAGCGGGCGTCCTGTGGGGCTGGGATTTTCTCAAAGACGTGGCCCTTGGGAAAGAATTCGATTTTTCCGGCAGCGTGATTGTCGTGGGCGGCGGAAACGTGGCCATCGACGTGGCCCTCACGGCCAAAAGACTGGGCGCCGGGGAAGTGCACCTGTTTTGCCTGGAAGCGCGCGAGGAGATGCCGGCCCATGAGTGGGAAATCGCGCGGGCTGAAGAGGAGGGCGTGGTCATACACAACTCGCTGGCCCCCAAGAAGGTCATGGGCGGCAAAACGGCCACCGGACTCGGTCTGATCCGGTGCACCTCCGTTTTTGACAACGCCTGTAATTTCAACCCCACCTACGACGAAGACATCACCGAAAAAATAGAAGGGGAGCACATCATCCTGGCAGTCGGCCAGGTGGCGGACCTGGGCTACATCAAGGACGACAAGGCCATTGCTTCCAGCAGGGGCTGGATCGAGGCGGTCGAAGATGATCTCGCCACCGGCGACAAACAGGTCTTTGCCGGGGGCGACGTGGTCAGCGGGCCCGATTCCATTATCAATGCCATTGCCCACGGCAGAAAGGCGGCCGTTGCCATCGACCGGAGTATGGGCGGTGACGGCAACATCGAAGAGACGCTCGCCGCCCCGGAAGACGCGGTTTACCTGACGGAATTCGAATCCAATGTGGCGCCGAGATCCGACATGCCCCTGTTGAAGCCCTGGGAAAGGACCGCCGGGTTCGATCAGGTTGAGCAGGGACTCGACGATGACCGCATAGCCGCCGAAGCGGGGCGCTGTCTCAATTGTGATGCGCGCAAATTCGAAGTCATCCTGAATACGGAATACTGCAAGGAGTGCGGCTACTGCGCGGAAGTCTGCGGCGTGGACACGTTCGGCCCTGCGGAATCTTTCAATGCCAAGGGCTATCGACCCAACGAGGTGAAGACCACCGACTGGTGCGTGGGCTGCTTCAAATGCTATTTCGCCTGCCCGGACTTCGCCATTGACGTCGTCGACATGACTGCCTGAAACCGAGGAGGTTAATCATAATGAAAAGATATCTGGAAACAGGGAATTTTGCCATAACGGAAGGGGCCATTCTGGCCGGATGCCGGTTCTTCGCGGGATATCCCATTACGCCCGCTACGGAGTTGGCCGAGGCCATGAGCCTGCGCTTGCCCCAGGAGGGCGGCGTCTACTTGCAGGCCGAGGACGAATGCGCCGCCATGCACATGTGCATCGGCGCGGCCCTGGGGGGCATGAAGGCCATGACGGCCACCTCCGGCCCGGGCTACATCCTCTATGCGGACCCTTACGGCTGGGCCCTGGGGTGCGAAACCCCGGTGGTGGTGCTCAATTCCGGCCGGGTAGGCCCGGTGAGCGGGATCACGGGCGCGCCGGGTCAGGGCGAGTTCTACCTGATGCGCTACCCCACCCAGGGCGGGAATTTCGAAGCCATCTGCCTGGCGCCCAACACGGCCCAGGAGTGCATGGCCATGAC
>JAFDKD010000793.1 GCA_019307165.1 Deltaproteobacteria bacterium
GTTCGGTTCCGCGTATCTTGCGCGGGTAGTCGGGGAGAAAAAGGCCAGAGAGATGTGGCTCCTCTGCAGAACGTACACGGCCCAGGAAGCCCTCGAGATGGGCCTGGTCAATAAGGTAGTGCCCGCTGATAAATTGATGGAAGAAGTGGATGTCTGGTGTCAGGAAATTCTCGATAAAAGCCCCCAGGCCGTTACTTTTCTCAAGATGGCCTTGAACACCCCGACAGATTGGATCTACGGGCAGCAACATCTGGCCGGCGAGGGTCTGTGGCAATACTATGCCAGCGAAGAGGCGTTGGAGGGGCGAAACAGCTTTCTGGAGAAGAGGAAACCCGATTTCAGGCAATTCCTTAAGTAATCAGACCGAGCAACTGGAAAATAAGGAGGACAGGAAATGGACATCAAGGGGAAAAAGGCCATCGTCACAGGGGCGGCCAAAGGAATCGGAAAAGGAATCGCATTGAAGCTGGCAGAGTATGGGGCGGACATCGCCTTGGTTGATATTGATGAAGCGGTGCTGGAGGAAACGGAGGTCGAAGTCAAAGACACCTACGGCGTGGAGACCCTACGGCTCAAGGTGGATGTGGCGGACCTCGATCAGACAAAAACGATGGTGGATGAGACCCTGAAAAGATGGGGTCGCATCGATATCCTGGTTAACAATGTCGGATTTGATGTCGCGCAGCCCTTTTGGGAAACAACGGAAGAGTTTCGGCAGAAGATCATTGATGTCAACTACAAAGGACCGGTCAACTGCTGTTATTGGACGGTGCCTCACATGATCGAAAACAAAAGCGGCAAGATCGTCAATATTGCCAGCGACGCCGGTCGGGTGGGCAGCCTCGGTGAAACGGTATACGCCGGCTGCAAAGGGGGCGTTATTGCCTTTACGAAATCTCTGGCAAGGGAATTGGCCCGCTACAAAGTCAATGTCAACAGTGTATCGCCGGGCCCTACCATGACGCCCGGACACATTGAGGGAACCACGGAGAAATTGAGAGAAGCTCTCAAAAGGGCAATTCCTCTGGGACGACAAGCAACGCCTGAGGAACTGGCCAATGCCGTGCTGTTCTTCGCATCGTCCTTGTCTGATTTCGTTACCGGCCAGGTATTAAGCGTGAGCGGCGGTCTTACCATGGTTGACTGATGTAACTCTTTGACGTTATCCAGATTTTGCGACGTCTCGAACAAAGGATATAGGTTTGAAAACACAGGGAGCGTAGGTCCAAATAGTTATCGAATCACGGTTCAAACCCTTTTTTCGTCATCCCCCGTTAACACGGGATCTTCGACCCGCGCCCCCCAGTCATCCCCGCGCTGACAGTTCGTGTGTTGCATATGGAGGTATAAAAAAACGACTGCGGTTGAAATCAACTTCAGCTTGATTCATAGATTGAAATCGAGCCCCCTTCGAGGGGGCATCCTGATGCCGGACGATTATCCCGCGGAGCGGGGCTCTGCGGGAGGAGACTCACTCTCAAGAAAGGTTACGCGATGGTCCCATTAACCGAACAACAGGTGATGGTCCGCGACATGATACGGAAACTGTGTCGCGAAAAGGTGGCCAAGCGAGCGCAGGAGGCGGATGAAACAAAGGAATACCCATGGGACCTGCACCAACTGTTTATCGATAACGGGCTGTTCAACATCCGGGTACCTGAAAAATATGGCGGCGCTGAGATGGACTACACCTCGGCATGCATCATGGTGGAGGAAGTCGCACGGGTGGATGGGGCCTGTGCCAATACGGTCGCCCACCATCAGGCGGGGATGTGCTGTTTCATGGACGGGTCCAACGAAACCCAGAAAGCGAAATATCTCCCTAAGGCCGGTCGGGGAGACTATCTGGTCGGGTTTGCACTTACCGAACCCAATGCCGGGTCGGATGCATTTTCGCTGAAGTCACGGGCAGTAGCCGAAGGAGACGGTTATGTCATCGACGGCACGAAATGCTTTATATCCAACAGCGGACTGACTGATCTTTATGTGATCTTTACAACGATTGACCCGGCGCTAAGGCGCGACGGTATCACCGCTTTCCTGGTGGAAAAAGACACCCCCGGCCTTGTCATTGGCAAAAATGAGAACAAAATGGGCCTCCGGGCCTCCCCCACCCGCCAATTGATTTTTGAAAATATGAGGATTGCCAAGGAGAACCTTTTGGGGGAGGCGGGCAGCGGTTGGGAACTGGTGCTTCAGTCCCTCACGGAGACCAGGGTCCTGGTGGCGGCCATGGCCCTGGGGATCGCGCAGGGCGCCATGGAGGCGGCGGTCTCCTATTCAAAGCAGCGGGAACAGTTCGGAAAACCGATTGCCGAATTCCAGGGCGTCTCTTTTATGCTCGCGGACATGGCCATACAGGTGGAATGTGCCAGGGCCCTTATTTACAACATTGCATCAATGGTTGATCAGGGAAAACGGGATCAGGCTTACCTGGCGTCGGTTGCCAAATGCTTTTCGTCGGACATGGCCATGAAGGTAACGACAGACGCGGTTCAGGTCATGGGGGGATACGGATATACAAAGGAATACCCTGTAGAAAAGATGATGCGGGACGCAAAGTCTACACAGATTATTGAAGGGGCAAACCAGATTCAGCGCGTTCAAATCGTCCGAAATCTCATGAAAATGATTCACTGATTGGCCAATAAAAAGGAAAGGAAATGATCTTGAAATTTGAGCGCATCATTCTGGAGAAGGCGGGGCGTCCGGCAACCATCCTTTTGAACCGACCCAAGAAACTGAATGCCTTGAGTGTTGAGATGCAGAAGTAAATTGTCCGGGCCATTGGGGATGCGGAGGCGGATCCTGAAATTCGGGTCCTTATTATATTTGAGGAGAACAAATAATGTCACTGGAACTGCCTGAAGAGATATCCATACTCAAGGATATGGTCCGCAGGTTTGTGGAAAACGAAGTAGAGCCTCTTGGAGATGTCATTGAACAGGGCGCCGCAATTCCCCACGAGTTGGTGCAAAAAGCAAAAGAATTGGGGTTCTTCGGGCTCACCATCCCCGAAGCGTACGGCGGCTCCGGGATCGGTCCTCTTGGGCATGCCGTGGTGCGTGAGGAACTGGCGCGGACCAACATGGGATTCGGCAGTCTCTTTCTGCTCAATAACGGAATCGGTTCAAGAGGGATTCTTTATCAGGGAAACAAGCAACAAAAGCAGAAATACCTGCCCAAGCTGGCACGGGGTGACATGATTGCATGTTTCGCGCTGACCGAACCGGATGCGGGTTCGGACGCCGCAGCCATAAAAACCACCGCCGAGCGTCAAGGGGACCATTATGTCATCAATGGGACCAAACAGTTCATCACCAATGGCCCGGTAGCGGATGTGGCAACCGTGATCGTTGTGACCGACAAGAAACTGGGGGCCCGCGGCGGGATCAGCGCCATTCTGGTGGACAAGGGCACTGAAGGATTCTTGCAAGGCAAATCAGAGAAAAAGATGGGATGGCACGGCTCGCCAACCAGCAGCCTGATATTCGAAGACTGCCGGGTTCCCGCTGAAAATCTTCTCGGAGAACTGGGGCGGGGTTTTGCCGTTGCTATGAATACCCTGGCCTTTGGCCGTCTGGGTGTGGCTGCCACCGCCCTGGGAGCCGCCCAGAAGGTATTTGAGATGGCATGCGACTACGCCGGACAGAGGGTAGCGTTCGGGAAGCCCATCGGGAAGCAGCAGTTTATCCAGGGGATGATTGCTGATATGGCCACCGAGATTTGGGCGGCCAGGTTGATGGTATACAGCCTGGCCAAGGACATGGAAGCCGGCCTTGAAAGGAACGTGGAGGCCTCCATGGCAAAGGTTTTTGCCACCGAGGTGGCGGGGCGTGCAGCCGATGCCAACGTCCAGATCCACGGGGGGATGGGGTATATGAGTGAACATCCTGCGGAACGGTTTTACAGGGATGTTCGTCTTCTTCGCATCGT
>JAFDKD010000794.1 GCA_019307165.1 Deltaproteobacteria bacterium
CGGTACGAAAGGCCGCTGTTCACTTTCGGCATGAAAATGTGCGGGCAACGGCAGGATGCCGAGGATGTTGCCCAGGACACCTTCATGAGCGCCTTCCGCTACCTGGACCGGTTCAGGGGAGAAACCAAACTCAAAAACTGGCTTTTTAAAATCGCGGCCAGGGCCTGCATAAAAAAACGCAGGAAAAAGAAGGCGGAACCGGACCGGCTCCTGTCGCTCGACATGCCGGCGGAAGACGACGGAAACGGTAACCGGTACGACATTCCCGATTGGTCCAACGATCCTTCGGACAAAATGTTGAATACCGAATTGAAGGGGATCATCGACACCGCCACCCGGTCCCTGCCGCACAAATACAGGCTGGTCTTTACGTTGCGGGACGTTCAAGAGTTCAGCACTCAGGAAACCGCCGATATCCTCGACATCACCGTTCAATCGGTTAAGACGAGGTTGCATCGGGCGAGGCTGTTTCTGAGGGAAAAGATATCCGATCTCTACAAGGAGGCAAAGCACCCATGAGCGAAAACTGCCGCAAGCACTTCCATCGGATCTCCGAATACCTGGACGGCGAACTGGATGAACGCATCTGCGCCGAGATCGAACGGCATCTCAAAGACTGTCCCAGGTGCCGGGATTGCATCGACTCCCTGAGGGATACCATCCGTCTCTGCAGGGAAGGTTCCGAAGAAGAGGTTTCGGACGATTTCCGAACGCGCCTGAGGGCCTCGCTCAGGGAGTGCATGGAGGGCAGGTAGAAGGGGGGAGGATGTTAGCTCATAGCTCTAAGCTGGTAGCTCATAGGCATAAAATGACACTTTTATGTGAACGGCCTCCCCGCCGAGATTCTTTTCGAGACCGGAAAGCCTCTGTCACTGAGAATATCGAATAACGAATAGCGAACAAGAAATTTCGAAGGAACAAAAAACTAGGAACGAAGAACGAGGAACAACACAACTCACTACGGGCAACCGACCGCTGATGAAGCCGGCCCGTAACCCGCAACATGTAACTTGCAACCCGCAACCCGAAATTCCCCTGTAACCTTTCCCCTCGTTACGGCTCATATTCATCAATAGACCACAGGAGAAAATCGACATGAGCCAAGATATTTCGCGAAGGTCCTTTCTCAAGGGCGGCCTTGCCGCAGCGGGCGCGCTTGGACTCAGTGGAGTACCCATGCCGCCGTCGGCCAGGGCGGCAGGGGGCCGGGAACTGGCCACCCTCATCGACATCCGCAAATGCATTGGATGCGAGGCGTGCGTTGAGGCCTGCAAAGACGTCAATGAACCCAAGTTCCCGGAACCGGAAAAGCCCTTTCCCAAGATGTATCCCAGCCGGGTCAAAGTGGCGGACTGGTCCGACGACCGGGACACCATGGACCGTCTGACCCCTTACAACTGGCTGTTTATTCAGGAGGCCACCGTGACCATCGACGGCAAGGAAGAGACATTGACCATCCCCCGCCGGTGCATGCACTGCCAGAACCCGCCCTGTGCCGACCTCTGTCCGTGGGGGGCGGCGCGGAAACTCAAGAACGGCATTACGGTGATCCATCCGGATATCTGTCTGGGGGGCTCCAAATGCAAAAACGTATGTCCCTGGCACATACCCCAACGGCAGACCGGTGTAGGGCTCTATCTGGACATCCTGCCTTCATTCGCGGGAAACGGCGTCATGTTCAAATGCGACCGATGCTATAACCGGATCGATCAAGGCGAACTTCCCGCTTGCATCGAGGCCTGCCCGGAGAACGTCCAGGAGATTGGACCTCGGGATGAAATTGTCCGAAAGGCCCATGGCATTGCCAAAGAGATCGGAGGGTATATTTACGGAGAAAAGGAAAACGGCGGAACCAATACCATCTATGTATCCCCGGTGCCCTTTGAGGAACTCAACAGGGCCATTGAAAGAGGTCCGGGAAGGCCCCACTTGAAACCTGTGAAAGACGCTATGGCGCATGCCGACAATCTGGCAAAGGCCATGGTCATCGCGCCGTTTGCCGGCATTGCCGCCGCAGTGGCCAAGATAGTCAAAACGACAAAGGGGACAGGGAATACTGATACTGCAACAAGGGGAAACCCGGAGGTAAACAACAATGAAAGCCGATAACTCCAAGAGCGCCCCACGGGCTAACAGGGGCGCATTCCGGCTCTATACGATAACGTTTGTGGTCATGGCATTCACCGGATTCGGCCAGATGCCCATTTTCAAACGATATTATATCGCCGATATTCCGGGCCTGGCCTGGACCGCCGATTTCTATTTGACCCACACCATCCACTACCTGGGCGCAATCTTCCTGCTCGCGCTGATCGCCTATGCGATCGTGTCCTATTTGGCCCTGGGTAGAAAGCAGTATCGGTTGACCGTCTCGGCCTACATCCGCATCATTCTGCTGACCGGGATCGTGGTGACGGGAATTTTCAGGGTGCTGAAAAATCTGCCCGATGTGGTCTTTTCT
>JAFDKD010000795.1 GCA_019307165.1 Deltaproteobacteria bacterium
CCTGCCCGTAAAAAGCGATCCCCAACGCGGCAAATCTGGCCAGGTCCAAACCGGGCCACTTCCCTTTGCCCCATATGAGGCCGGGCATAAACGGGTCGGGGCTTTCCGTTTCCATCTGCGACATTTTAAACGCAACCCCGCATTCAAAACCACATGCGTATTCCTTGAGCACGTCATGGCCATGAGCATTTCTCGATGGATCGCTTATTTTCAGCATTCCGGCCTGTTGCTCGAACCTCGACCGCAGATAACCGAATTCCTCCGTTCCAAGCTTGGAGACCAGTTCGCCGCCAAAATGGAGTGAGACTGTCGCCAATCCCTTTTTCCCCATTTCCTCGTATGTGACGATCCCGTCTCCATCCTCGTCAAAGGCCTGAAGAAATTCTTTGTTGAATGAAGAGCCGGCCAGCGTATCAACCGCCTCCAGGTACTTGAAAGTCGTCACCTGAAGGTCCCAGGGGATTTTAAAGACATCAAAGTAGAGGGCATGCGTAATCAGTTCGGAGAAAACGCCGTCCTCTACTGCGCCAAGATGGCCTTCCAGAGAGGCTAGGGACCTGCCGGTGATTGCATCCCGTCCCACCACACAGTAACTCTTTTGCCCCAGGCCTCTCTCTTGAGCACGATCCAGACAAATGTCTCTGGAGAGGGGGCAATCGAATCCCGTTCTGGTGACGATGCTCTTGTCCTCGACCGTTGGCACGGGCACGGCTTGAAGGAAGAGTCCTTCATCGCCATCCATATCCGCCTCCAAGGCTTCTTTGAGGGGCACGTTCTTGAACATATATCTCGCGCAAAGGTGATCCACTGCTACAGGATCCAAGGCGGCGAAAACGAGACCCTCGGATTCCTTTTGGGCCATGTCCGTCCCTTGATGGTCGAGATTCGTGGCCTGGATGGCATCCACGATATGGATCGAAAAGATACCCTGACTGTTTACAGCCTCGATAATATCGATCATGGTGGCGGTGATTCCCCCGGTTTTCGTGACGATATACCTGCCGTTCGGGTCCCTTTTGGGGAGACCTGTCTCCGGTTCCAATTCGGGAATCCAGACCTGGTGGGGGATGCGGCCCTTCATCCCGGGGACCTCATTATGGGGGTTGCTGTAGTCCCATGTGCAGCCACCTTCCTTGGCATACTGCATGGGATAAAGACCAATACCCAGATTCTTGATTGCATTGGTCAGCAGGGTATAACAATGAACTTTGAGTTTAGGTACGTTGATCAGGACGCATCCCGGGTAGTCCTCCAGGTCTGCCTGATCCCCGGGGGTTCCCCCGATCACGGCCTTGTGAAGGGTAATGGATTTGTAGTTAACGCCGTTGGGGACCTTCACTTCTCTACCCTTTGACGGGTCGTCATAGATCCGGTTGAGGTCGTAAACCATCAACCGATCCCGAACCCGGCCCGGGGGAATGTAGCGCCCGGTTACACTTTCATCGTAACCTCTCATGGGATCATCCCCGTCATCGGGCCCAAGGGAGTCGGCCAGGTATCTGCGGACAAAATAGAAACCCCAACCCCCATAGAAACTACCGGATTTTCCTTCTATGACGGCCTCGGGGGTCAACGCCGTCCCTTCAGGATTCAATCTGGAGAACAGGTTTGCCGCGGCCGTTAGAACGGTTGGGGCTTCACCCACGGCCATCTGGTGGTACGAGATGCCCAGTTTGTCGTGAAACCATCTCATCAGCGCGGCCATGAACGGCCACTCGGTACAAGCGGTGTTGCCCATGGCAGGGCCATGTGTCTGGGGGTGAATACAGAGGGGGTTGACCAGGTTGGGCTTGAACAGCAGTTTCCGCCCCCTCTCCATTCGCGCCCTTATCTCCATCGCAAACCCGGTTTTCTCCTGTAAAGGGGCAAGGGCCATATCAATGTTTTCATAGGTGTAGTCTATCTTCGTCTTGATCTTGTCCCAGGCCGACCCGTCTTCCCGATTGATGGTTTGCCGAAGAAGGAGATCGATGCCGGCGTAGGATCTTTCGGGATCCATCCGAACGACCCCTACCGGCGAGCCGCCGGAATCCGGATTACGTACGCCTAACGGCGAATCCACAAGTTTCTCCGTACCTGGTGAATCGTTTTTCAACATGGTTCCCCCTGTTTTACCGTTGATTTTGACGGCGACGCAGGCCGGGACTATAAATACTCCGCTGCTGCAATAGAAAGCGTTTCGTTGACCCCGTCCTCGATCATGGCCGCTCTCGCGTCCCGGAACATTTTCTCAACAGGATACTCCCTGGTGAGGCCGTAGCCTCCGAAGATCTGCATGGCCTCGCTTGCCACGAACGTGGCCGTTTCGGTGGAAAGGCACTTGCAGGCCACTGCATGGGGCGCCGAAGGCGGCTCGTTCACGGCGTTGTAAAGGGCCATTCGCCGGGCGGCGCCTCGTGCGGCCTCCACCATGGTGAACATTTTAAAGAGCTTCAGTTTGATGTTCTGGTGCTCGA
>JAFDKD010000796.1 GCA_019307165.1 Deltaproteobacteria bacterium
TAGTTCGGTCTCCGCGTCGTTCTGCGACATACCCGTGAGGTCGGGCACGATGACCATGCGTGGTTCAGCGGTTATGATGACGGTATCGGGTTGGCTGTCGATGGAGCCGTCATTCACAACCAGCGATATCTCGAACACGCCGGATACGTCCGCAACAAAGGTGGGCTGCACTGCGGATGGATCGGAAAAAGCAGCTTGACTTCCTTGGGGCACGGACAGGAATGACCATTGATAGGTCAGCGCATCACCTTCGATATCGCTGCTGTTGCTGCCGTCCAGGACCACCGTATCTCTTTTAAATACTGCCTGATCAGGCCCTGCATGGGCCACGGGCACATCATTGATGGGATTGATAACGATGGTGACGGTTGCGGGCTCGGAATCCACCCAACCGTCATTTACAAGGAAAGTGAATTGGACCGTGCCGTTAACGTCGGCATCAGGCGTATAGGTCAAGGCGGGGGCCGTACCGGTCATAACGCCGTGAGCAGGAGATGACACAACCTGAAACGACAGGGGGTCGCCGTCAGCATCGGACCCGGTCAGGTTGACTTGAACGGCCGTGTCTTCATTGGTGCTTATGGATTGGGCATGGGCCGAAGGCTGAACATTGGTTACGGTCAAACCGGCGCTTGCATAGGCATCGCCGCCCGGTCCCGAGGCCGTGAATGTATAGGTGGTGGTTTCCAAAGGAGATACGGTTAACGCGCCGTTACGGTTAACAGGCCCGATGCCCGGTCCCAGCCAACAGGTATCGGCGTAAGTGGATGGCCAGGTAAGCGTGGCGGAATTACCTATATGGATCACATCGGGCTCTACCGAGAGGCTGACCAAGGGAAGGGGCGGGCCCAGGGAAACGGTCAGGTCGATGGACGTGCCTTCCTCTACAATGGTTCCTGCCGTTGGGGCCTGCTCCATCACATGGCCCGCCGGAACCGTGACACTGTATGCGGTGCCGACCGTGCCGACTGTCAGGTAGACGTCGGTTAGGGTTGTTTCCGCCTCCGTTTGATGTAATCCAACCACGTCGGGCACGGTGGCCAGAGGCGGGTCCATCCATCGGCACTGATCCTCTTTGTTGCCCCCAACCCTGTTTTGACCGCCCCTGGGCGCGGGATCGTTTTCCTTGCACTGAAGATTGCCGTTAATGTCATTTGAAACGATCGCTATTTCCGCCCTGTTCTTGAAAACCTGCAAATCGCCATGCACCATGTTCCGGCGGACGTCGAACACCCCGTTGTTGTCTTCCAACTGAAGGTTGCCGCCGATGGTCGCATCCAGGATGCGGATTTCTCCCTTATCCCTGCTCAGCTTGATCTGTACATCGCCGTCCACCCATGTGCCCTCGATCAACTCGACCCGCAAGGCCTCTTCAGCCTGAACATTGCCGGCGATCTGCGCGCCTCGGGCAGAAAGCTCGCCGCCCGTTTGGACCGTGACATTGCCCCTGACCTTTGTATCTTGAAGTACGCATGAATCCCTTACGATGACACCATCAACGCTGATAGCCCCCAGCGTGCCGGAGCAGGTGGTATCTCCCGCCAAAATTGAGGGTGCATTAGCAAAGGAACAAACCATGGCCAGGATAAGCAAGCTGAACAGTTTTTTCATGATCGCCTCTTGGTGGAAGGTTAATGGAAATTCAGGGTTCAAAGGTTCAAAGGTTCAAGGTTCAGGGTTGCGTGTGAGCGTTGCGTGGAGGTTGATTTTCTCTCACAAAGAACGCAAAGGCCGCCAAGATAAGATCATTCGTTTTCGTGCTCGTTTTCGTTGTCGTAATCGCCGAACGGCACCAAACTCTCTCTGATTGCGTATTCGGGTGAAACCCGATAGACCTCAAGCTGCTCATGACCGAACTGCATGATCTCCTCGATTACGACAACGAAAACGAACTCGCCCAAAAACGGCGGGATCTCCGATCCGCACCCCCTCTTGTCGTCCCCGCATGAATTTGGCGGGGACCCAGCAATCATATCAAATCAAAATACGAATCCTTCCATTCTGGTTCTCTGGATTCCCGCCAAATTCATGCGGGAATGACAGGTTGATTTCCCGCCGTTCTTAGCCGGAGACCCCTATTTTGATCCCCGCTCTCCTCTTGTGAAACTTCATGAGAACCGACGCCGTTTTCATGAAATTTCCCGATCGATCAGATTGGCCATCCCTGCGGCCAGAGGCGGCGCTGTCATTGCTGTGGCACAAGGTAGAAGTTTCTTCCTCGATCAGCCTGGCGTTTTTTCAGCCACGAGGCGGCGCTCATATGAAACGTCGTGCAGCAAGGGAACACATCTTCCATGATCCGACCAGCCGCATCCGGCCCATCTGACCGGCCGCGCCTACAGGGACGAAAGCACCGCAAAATCCATACCGTTTTTTGGCTCAAATGCGCTTTCGAACGCTTAGATACAAACGTGCAAGAACACTTAGCTCAATTCTTCTTTTTGGCCTTGACTAAA
>JAFDKD010000797.1 GCA_019307165.1 Deltaproteobacteria bacterium
TCGCTTCAAATATTCCTCTTCCCCAGGGAAGTCGTAGAACATCGCCTTGTGGGCACTGGGCGCGTCTTTGTAAAGGTCGTATGAACCGGGCCAGTTGTCGGGCGCACCATTCCACAGGCCGTAGTAGGCGTAGTCGTAGCCCTGGCTCTCAGGTAAATGCTCGGGCTCTTCGCCAAGGTGCCACTTGCCCCACATGGCCGTGTTGTAGCCTGCCTTTGATAGTACCTCTGCAACAGTCACTTCCTTGCCCGAAAGCCCGTCGGTTTGACCGGGCCAGAGTACACTCAGCAGTCCTGTGCGGACCGGATGGCGACCCGTGTTAATGGCAATCCGGGATGGCGTGCAAGACGGTTCCGCGTAAGCGGTCCAGAAACGCATACCCTCAAGAGCCATCTTGTCCAGCTCTGGCGTGGGTGTACCGCGATGTTTACCGCCACCCTGCCAGCCCATCTCACCCCAACCTACATCGTCCGCTAGGATGTAGATGATGTTCGGTTTCTTGCCAAACTTCTTTTCCAGTGCCGCAAGCTTCGCGTTGATTTGCTTGTCCTCAGCAGCCCACTTGTCCTTATTCTTTTTCTGTAAATCATAGTACGGAGCGTCAAACTGCGCGGCGAATGAGGTGCCTAAGAATCCCATCGCAATGATCAGCGATAAAACACATTTACTAATCCATGACCGTCTGAATTTCGGTTTTCTTCTCTTCATATCATTCCTCCTGGTTTTGGGTTGGAATTGTTTGCGAGCGCCACAATAAATGATTATCCAGATCCGGATATCATCACCTTCGTAATGTTATCCGTCATAGACTGTAATTTGTTGCCAGAAAACCACCTATCAGTCGATTGCAGATACTTTGAGAATACCTCACGAATCCCGGCCTTGTCAAAACCTGCGCCTGCGTGCCACACCTCCAACCGATAGAAATCATAACATAAATGCAGGATAGGTCTGGATATCGCAGGGGTGTCTGCCAAATTATATTTTTGGGAAAATGGTGGCAGGCACATGGCCGTTCACGCGTCTGCCTGGTTGGAGTAATCTGAGAATTAATTCCAAAAAAATTTGTAACAGGTACTGATCGACCTACTCTCAAATTTTCAGGTAAATAGACCAACCACAAGATGTTGGGGTTGGCTTCCTTTATTTGGGGAATTCAAAAAGTTACGCGTGATAGCAGAAAACAAAGGCAGGGTCATTTCATAACCCTGCCTTTTCCAATCATTACGGTTTCCTGCCTTAATAACCTTAACTTTCCCTTTTCCTTCGCCTCAAAACCAAGACCGCTGAGCCTGCCACCAGCAGCCCCAAAATAATCATCCCCCATTGGTTCAGTGTGGGCACCGGGCTATCTTGACACTCAAAATCGAATTCAATGGTGTACCAATCCGCACCACCGGATGAATTGTCGTTGAACTCTATAATCAGTGTATAGTTATTTCCGGCCGAAGGCTGCTCAACTATACTCACTTGGTCGCGTACTTGGATCTCCTTTAGAGATAGGGTCATGTCCGTAGAGGGAAGAGGTGGAAATACCCCGTTAAACACATCCGAATCACAATCACAATCGTGGTTCGCCGCGTTGGGAACATCAGGCCATACTGGATACCAATTTGATCCATTGATAATGGTGGGTTCCGTCAGCATATCCTCACGCCCAGGGGCTGTATAGTCATAGTGGTGCCATTGAGCAGTGTTACCTCGTAAAATCAAGTGACTTCTTCCGTCAATCCAAGCGCTTACTTGAATCGTACAAGTACCCGCTAACGCATCTGCTGAAGCCCAGGTTAACAAAACCAATGCCATCAAGACCGCATAGCGCTTCATCATACTTCCTCCTTCAATTTTTAGGGGTAAAATTTGAATGAATGAACCACGATTTAAATTCTTCTAACTTATCAAAGATTTCCAAGAATGTCAATTATGAAAACCTGGGCTTTTTTCTCAACAGCATAGAGCTTGAAAATCCCCAAATTTCAGTATGGTGCAAGGATACTGCTCTTATCGTGTCCATCTGTTTTTCAAACTTTCCAAATGGAAACCTGGCACCTGACCTCGGTTTATTAACGGTTAGAAATGGTAGTGGAAATCTCTCCTGGCATTTCAGTGGACAGCCTACAGACAGATGGTATTCATTTTGATTTACCCTCAGTGCATCGTGCCAGTATCTGGAATGAAGCTTAATCCTATGCAAATCAATATGTTGTGGTCCAGCGGATTGCCGAGCAGGTGGTGATTACATACCAATTTCTTTATATATCATAAAATTTTATCGACTTGTGATTAATTGAGAATGCCTCACGAATCCCGGCTCTGTCAAAACCTGCGCCTGCGTGCTATGTTCCCAACCGGTTGAAATCACACAATACTTGAATGTTTGAACTGGCAGGCACAGCATCCATCTATCCTGCGCCTCGCTGGAGTTGTACGACAAATTTGAAGCATACTACCGTACGAGAGACTCCTAAGCCTCCGGGCCACCTACCCCGAACGCGGCCCGAAGCAGGTTGAGGCCTTCCTGCTGCACCGACCATTGACGACCGCCGATCAGACCGCCATCCACCACCAGATCGTGGCCGTTCACAAACGTCGACTCATCCGAGGCCAGAAATACGGCGGCCATGGCAATGTCGTCCGTCATGCCGGTCCTTCGAATGGGTTGCCATGAGGCAAGGGCCTGCTTGACGATTTCCGCGCTTTTTTCAGCCTCCTCCATGGGCAGACCCAGGGCCTTTCCGAATATCCCGGTGGCCACACCGCCGGGCGAAATGCTGTTGACCCGAACGTTCAATTCGCCCAGTTCCATGGCCACGCACCTTGTCAGATGGATCACCGCGGCCTTGGCGGCAGAGTAAATCATGGACGACGAATACCCGGCGCGAATTCCGGCCACGCTGCCGTTGTTGATGATGCTGCCACCGCCCTGGGCCTTCATCACCGGTGCCGCGTGCTTCATGCCCAGCAATACACCCCCGAAAAGGACCGACATGGCCGCCTCCGCGTCCTCCAGGGGTATGGTTTCGATGCCGCCCACCGGGGCCGGCCCGCCCGCGTTGTTGAACAGGCAGTCCAGACGGCCGAATCGATCGACCGCGTACGCAACCATGGCTTTTACGTCAGCCTCAAGGGAAACATCGGTCCTGAGAAATTCGGCCCTTTCCCCCAGGGAGTCGGCCAATTCATTTCCCTCTTTTTCTCGCCTCGCCGCAATCAGCACGAAGGCGCCTTCCCGGACGAAAACTTCCACGGTACGGCGCCCGATCCCGCTGGTCCCTCCCGTTACGATCGTGACCTTGCCCTGCAAACGTCCCGCCATATGCCTCACCCCCTTATGGATCGGTTAATGTATTTGGGACACTGATATTGACGCATCCCGCCTGTGGGATGAAAAAAGGCCCTAACGAATGGGCATCAACCCAGCAATTGTCTGCTGACCACATTTCTGAGAATTTCGTTCGTGCCCTCGTAAATCTGTGTGATCTTGGCATCCCGCATCATCCGCTCTACGGGGTATTCCCTCACATATCCGTCTCCGCCGAACAGTTGAACGGCCCTCATGGTGATCTCCATGGCGGAATCCGACGCGAACCACTTGGTCATGGCAAAGGCCCCTATTTGACTGCCTTCCGCCAATGGCTTCAACCACCTGGTTTTCTGATCTCCGGCGCCCTTCAACACAAAGGCATCCACCACAAGCGACTGCGTGCTGATGATGTGGGCGGTGGACGCGCATACACGGGCAAGCTCTTCGATGACAAGGGCCAGGGTAAGGCTTGATTCCCCCGAGCCGCCATAGGCCTTGGGGCAGTTTATCCCGAGCAACCCGTTTTCAGCCAATATCCTTTTGTTGTCCCAAGGGAATTCTTCCTTTTCCTCGACTTCAGCCGCCTTGGGTTCGAATTCCTTTTTGGCGATCTTCCGTATGGTCTCTTTCAGAATTTTCTGTTCTTCCGTAATCTGGAAATCCAAAGCACAATCCTCCGCAAGAGCTTGTCTGATAACAGGTTTTTTCGAAGGCCGGCGGAAATTCAACTATTCAATATTCCAAAATCCGAGTCAAATATAAAAACGACGCCGGCTGCGATGAATTTTGCCATGTTGGAGGATTGCGGGATCTCAACCGGAGGTCCCTTCAATTGCTTTCATAATTCGTTTCCGTTATCCTGAATACGACGTCCTTGTTACGGCTTCTTTACCCTGACGTTGCAAAAGGCGAGGATGCTTATGCAACTAAAGGATTTGGGGCAGCCCACCCATTCGGAAGGGAAATCAGCATGAATGCTTACGAAGAGATCGGCCGGAAACTCCAGAAGGCGCGAGAGGAAGCCCAGATGAGCCAGAAAGAACTGGCGCGGGAAATGGGCTGCACCCAGGCTTCCCTGTCCAATTATGAATTGGGAAAACGCCGTCTCTATCTCGCCGAACTTCAGCGAATAGGCGACATACTG
>JAFDKD010000131.1 GCA_019307165.1 Deltaproteobacteria bacterium
CATGCCCATTCCGCGAACGTCGGCAACGGTGGGCAGGCCCGCCAGCCGATTCCTGAGCGCTTCCCCCAGCCAGGCCCCCATACGGGCGGCCCTTTCCACAAGGCCCTCTCTTTCCAGTATGGTTATGCATGCAAGCCCGGCGGCGGCGGCCACGGGATGATGCGAATAGGTCCCCCCGTGAACAAAACCGCCCGCCCCGAGCACCGACTCGAACAATGCTTCCTGCACACCGACCGCTGAAAGGGGAAGGCTGCCGCCGCTGAGTCCTTTACCCAGGGTCACGATATCGGGCGCCACGTTGTAGTGCTCGCCGGCAAACCAGCACCCTGTCCGTCCCATGCCGGTCATGACCTCGTCGTGGATGAGAAGGACCTGATAACGGTCGCAGATTTCGCGGATAAGCTTCCAGTATCCCGGCGGGGGCGGACACGCGGCTATTGTCGCTCCGCTTACGGGCTCGGCCAAAAAGGCCGATATGACCTCCTCGCCTTCATTATGGATGGCCTCTTCCAGCGCCAGGGCACAGCGCATTCCGCACTCGGGATGCGTAAGCCCGAAGGAGCACCGCAGGCAATAGGGGGGAGGAATGTGGACTACTTCCGGCAGCATGGGCGCATATGGCGTGCGGAAACTGGTGCGGCCCATGGCTGCCAGGGCGCCCAGGGTAAGTCCGTGGTAGGACTTCCAGCGGGAGATGAGCTTGTATTTTGTCGGCCGGCCCCGGGCCAGGTGAATCTGGCGGGCCAGTTTTACGGCCGCCTCCACGGCCTCGCTTCCGCTGGAGAGAAAATAGAATCGCCCTATCCCCGTGGGAGCGTGCCGCACCAGCGCACGGGCCAGATCCTCCACCGCCCCGGTGGTGAACATCGTGGGGTGGAAATAGTATCCTTCCGTAAGCTGCTTAAAGACGGCCTCGGCAATCTCCTTGCGCCCGTGCCCCAGGTTTACCACGACCGCCCCTCCGCTGGCATCAATATAGCGGCGACCGCTTTGGTCCGTGATCCAGATTCCTTCGGCCTTTACCGCTCTGGGAAGTTGGCCCTTGGTTTTTCTTGGGAAGACGTTGCCGGCCATAACCATGTTCATGTCCTTTAAAGGTAGGTTTTCGTGATTCGATCTGCTCAGGAGAGATGGGGTCATCTCTCCGGGAACAACGTTCTGCATCAAAAATATGCGGGGCTCCGGTTAATCCGAGGTCAATGGGATTGGAAGGGAATCGATGCGGTACGTCTTTGATTGAACACGGCCTTGTATGTTTTCGAGGCCTGCTTCGGCACCGCCTCGCTCCGCCGGTATTCTTGCTTAACGTATATTTCAATTGACGAAAACAGTCAACAAAGTCTCCCGAAGGGTAAATAAAATGGCAGCTTTTCACTGGTTTCATGATACCACTTGCACGGAAATCTTTTGGATTTGCCTTTCGAAACTGCTATAAAAGCAATTCGGTATTTTCCTGTTTCCTTCAACCGCGTTTGAGCGGGATTGGGGCTTCGGGGTTTTCAGTAGGTGATTATTGCGTCAACAACCATTCGTGCTCAGCAAAGCGGTACTCGTAATCGTTGGGTTGTAGGGCGGTATTTTATATACCGCCGCAGATCGATTGTCCCCTGCCGGTCTCATTGGCGGGGTGTGAAACCCCGCTCTACGGCGATTTGTGTGCGCGATTGATAAAAATCGAAATCGATTCCGATTTCGCGCACGAATGATGCTGGTATCAATTGAGAGGTTGATCCGTACCCTGTTACCCATTGAAAATTCCAATAGTCCGCGAGATTCACAGACACTTCCAAAGAACCGAGTGAGGTATGAGATGTTCGATTATGAAAATGGTCCGGTGAAATTCATTCACGGCGGACGCTATCCACACTGCCATACCGTGTTTATCGATGACGGCCCAAGGGCGCTTATTGACGCCGCCAGCCAAGAGGATGTGCTCCTGTCGCTTCACCGGGAACGTCCCATAGAAACCCTGATCGTCAGTCACGGGCACGAAGATCACATCATGCACAACCATCTTTTCCCGGAGGCCGACTTCTGGGTCCACGAAATCGACGCGCCGGTTTTCTCCGATGTGGATCGCCTGATAGACAGCTATACCCCGGAAAGCGCCGATGAAAGGTCCAAGTGGAGAGACGCCCTCATCAACGTTTGTCATTATGAGGTCAGGGAGGTGGACCGGCGCCTGGCGGACGGCGATGTCCTTCAGTTCGGTGAAACGACCTGTCGGGTGATTCACACCCCCGGGCATACGCCGGGACACTGCTGCTTTCACTTTCCGGATCAACGGCTCGTTTTCATGGCCGACCTGGATCTTGTAAAGGCCGGGCCCTACTACGGGGACGTGGGATCAAGCATCGAAGATACGATTTCATCCCTGGAGTATCTTGCCGCCCTGGATGTGGACACCTACCTGACCGCGCATGGCAAGGGTGTTTACGAGGGTGACCCCGAGACCATCAAGCGGTATATGGGTGTGATATTCGAAAGAGAGGAAATGCTCCTGGAGTTTCTGGAGGAAGGCCCCAAAACGCTTGAGGAAATCACCCGAAAGGGCATTATCTACGGCCCCCCAAAGATCATAATGGGCTTCTGGGACCTGGCCCTTTCCGAGAAATACATGATGTCCAAGCATCTCCGGCGGCTCCAGGACCAAGGCAACGTCATACTGGAAGGGGAACACTTCCACCTGAAATGAGGTGGAAAGTCACGGCCTCGGTTGGAATGGTCTATAATGAATATTATTCTCGTATCACCGGTTTGGGTGCAGCTGTGATTGATTTTGGCTATCTTAAGCGTCCTTGCTCTACCCCAAACCTGTGCAAGATAGCAGCAAGTGTTAGTGCGAGGCTGCAAGAGCCACACATAAGATATTGAGATCAAACCCCGGTTTTCACATACGACTTGAGGTCTGCATATGCCTTTCGGTTCAGCCGGAGATTGTTCCTGTAAGAGAAATTGCCCACCAAGCTGATCAGCGGTTTGCGGCGTTGCCACAAGCTGCTCCAAACCCTGCGTAGAATGCGCTGCATGGAATAGAAGTCCCGGTCGCAGGAGATCATCTCTCCGATAATGCCCTCCAGTGACAGATTTTTATACCGGGCTACCGGGAAAGTCAGCGTGTAATATTTCCAGTCCTCCGGGAACGCATCGAGGGCGATGCGGTCCTCCGATTTCATCTGGTCCCACAGGCGAGTGCCGGGCAGGGGAGTCAGAAACAGCGCGTTGAGATTGTCCACGCCGTACCGGCTGGCCGTTTTGGCGATAAGTTTGCCGATGCCCGGTTCGTCTATGTCCAGACCGATGATAAAGGAACCCGCGACCAGTATGCCGTGCCGCTGTATGCGCCGCACAGAGGCGCAAAAGTCCCGGCCCTTCAGAAGGTTGAATTTCTTGCCGAGTTCCACAAGACCTTCTGGTGTGGGGGATTCAAAGCCTATGAAGACGCCGCTGCACCCAGCCTTCGCAGCCAACGCCAGGAGCTCTTCGTCATCGGCGAAGTTGATGCTGGCTTGGGCAACCCATTGCTTTCGGAGGTTCGCCTGTGCCATGGCACGAAACAGGTCCTTGGCGCGGGCGATGTGTTCATATCGCGTGCCGATGAGGTTGTCGTCCACTATCAGCACATGCTTTTCACGGATCAACTGGAATTCCCGAACCACATCCGCAATGGATCGCTGCCGGTAGCGGGCCCCGTTGAAGGCTGTCACGCTGCAAAAGCTGCAGTTCAATGGACAGCCGCGTGTGGTCTGAATAACCCCACAGGCATATCCCGTAGCCAGCAAATCGTGACGGGCGATCGGCACATCGCTTATCTCGGCGAGCCCTCCGTCATACCGGCGCTTCAGTCCGCCATCCCGTGCGTCCTCCAGGACCTGAGACCAGATGCCCTCCGCCTCCCCCGTGACGACCGAGTCCACACGTTCCATGACCTCTTCCAGGCACATGGTTGCGTGAATGCCGCCCATGACGACGGGGACGCCCAGACGCCGGAAGTGAGTGGCCACTTCATAGGCACGGTTCGCCTGGGAGGTGAAAGCGGTAATGCCCACAAGGTCCGGCCGGGGTATGGCCGCATAGTCCGGCGCGCCGAGGTTCTCGTCTACGATCGAGATTTCCCACTCCGGTGGGGTCAGACCCGCGAGAACCATAAGGTTGAGCGGCTTCCACACGCGGTAGCGGTTCCAGCGGCTCTCCTTGACATTGACGATGCTTACCAGCGGGTTGGATGGGTTGATCAGATATAGCCGCATGACTTGCAGTCACTCCTGGGTAGGCATTTTGAGAGAGGGAATGCCGTTGCGTTCTTCCCTAAGCCTGTCGTTGAACCTGGTCATGTCTTTGTGAATGGCGTAGGCAGATCGGATGGCACGCTGTGGCGCTTCCTCCAATGCAATGGGTGCCCTAAAAAAGGCCATGATTCCATCGCCGGTCATCTCGTTGACCGTGCCTTCATAATCGTGGACCTTGTGGGTGAGAAGTTCGTAAACCTGGTCCATGATGTCGTAAGCCTCCTCAGGACCAAGCTTCTCAACGAGTGATGTAAACCCCGCCATGTCGCAGAACATGACTGTAACCTGCTTGCGTTCTCCTTCGATCTTGTCCCTCTGGGATAGGATTTTTCGGTCAGGCCCTTGGGCAGGTAACGCTGAATTTTGTCTAATTTCTCGTCAAAGGTGAGTTCTTTGGGCGGTGGTTCAGAAGGAAGGCTCAGATTGTGACCACATGCCTTACAGAATTTTCCTGTAGGTGGCGTTATTGCCCCACACTTGGGACAATGAAATTCCATCGGGTTGCCACACTCTATGCAGAACTGTGCATCATCAGGATTTTCACTCTGGCATTTTGGGCACTTCATTTTCAATGCCCTCCAGATTTAACGAAAGGTCAATTTTGAAAAGGGAAGAGAGAATTCAAGCTTTTAATGCAGTGGAGTATAATCGAGGAGTGGCGTGGTGTCAATTTAGGCCGGAGTCCCGTATATAGTGGTTCGTTCTGGAACCCTTTGACCTGTGCCTGCGTGCCAATATCCAACCGCTTGAAATCACGGAGGAATAGCAAGATAGCTCCGGCAGGCACAACCTTCATCTGCGCTAGGCCTCGTTGGAGATGCACGAACGCTAAGATCACTGGGCGGCGTGAGGCCCTCTTGCATAATAGCCAAATTCCCGTTTTCGCGCGGCTTCTATTCCGCTCCGGTTAAACGAGATGTTCTGTGCTACATCCGTTGTCTGCTCAAATCGTCCTCTGATGTATCTACAACCAAAGGCACAATTTGGATTTCGAACCATTCGAGCAGGTTGTCGATTTTGGTCCGATTTGTTGGCCAATACTCATCGTCGATCCCACGAAGAATTAGCTCCCATTCGAAAATCGTATGGGCCAGTTCGTCAGAGATGATTTCTGAAGACGACACCTTTGTTTCTATCTTCGGCAGAAGATATGACTGGCGGTCTTCTCGCACCGCAGCAAAGGTCTCTTTCGTGGAGTCAGGTAGCGACACATACCAGTCATAGAATGCCTGAGTGGGTCTCACCACCGCGATGCTCCTGTTAACTTCAAACATACTGAAATCTTTCCTTTCACGGAACAATGATTAGATTGATCCACATAATAGACCTCTGCGAAGACCTCAAAGCCCATCGACGGACCCCTCAAGGAACTTCTCAGATCATCTTGTCCTATTCATTTGAGAACGCGTATCGCCATCTTTCTTTCGGGTCTGAAAAACGGATATCCGCCTTGTCGAAGTCGTCAGGATCGAAATCTTCACCAAGCCATTCAATCGTCTGCTCGTACTCATCGCTTTCGGGGTTTGCTAGGATGTTCAGCATGTCTGCGTAGCCCCAGGTTCCACCGCAGTCCTCGGGCGGACATGCTCGATTTCCCGAGACGCACAACGGATAGTCGATATTAGGTTTCCGAGGAAGGATTTTCTCCAGCCTGATATCGTGATTCCAATCATCCCCAAAATCGTATAAATAAAGGGCACGGTTATTTTCAGTGGAAAAAAAGCGGAAATTGCCATGTTCCAACCAGGGACGACCTCGCGGTCTTCAAAACCGAAAGCGTCGTCAGGGATGCCGATCTCCATTTGCCTCCCGGTCGCAGGATCCGTAACGAAAAAGGCGTGTAAATGATAGTCCAGCCAGCCCATGGCGTCCTGAATAGCCACGTGAAGATCCCAAAACGAGTAGTCTCCCGGCACCACGATCCGACGCCAGATGACTGGTTTGATATCCTTCAGCGTCACCTTGAACTGATAGACCGAATCGAAGGCGCCATCAGCAAGACGCCTGTATTCTTTCGCCTTCATTTCTTTCCGCCCTCCTTGAAAGATGTCGGCCTTGTCATCAAACTCGATCCCGCCTATAATGACGGCTATTACAAGGAGCAACCCAAGAGGGGCATGGAAGTGTACTTCATGGCAGCCTATCTGTGGTATTTTGGCCACGATTTTTATGCTCATAAGTGGAAAACAAAAGAGGAATTATTAAAAGGGCTTAGGGACGTAGGTCTTGGCAGCGCCAAGGCAGATGCAAACGACACCATTTGGCGGGAGGAGGCGCTTATGAATTTTGACGTCTCAGCGCAACTGCCCAATGTGAAGGCCAGAACGCTGGTGATCGGCGTTAACGATGATGCGCTCTTTCCTCCGAGTACATTTAAGCCTATTGCGGCTGCGATACCAGGGGCTGAGGTGTTTGCTTATGACTCGATTCTAGGCCACCTTGGATGCGCTTTACACCTTACAAAGGCAGGTGAAGTGATAACTGAATTCCTGAAGTAGCATCTAGTTTGGAGAAACAACGAACTTCAAAGGCAGACCTCGGTCTGCCTTTCTTGTGAGAATCGGTCTGTCAGTTTGTATCCTCGCGCCGTATCCAGATATTGGGGTTCGTTTCGATGCCCTTTGGCCCGTGCCACTAAATCAACTGTCCGAAATCACGGAAGATTTTCATATATCTTCCGGCGATCTCAGGTTTTTGAAGATCTAATAAGTCCTGAAACGAAGAGACTCCTTCATCGAAATAAGAACCATTTGTGGAACCAGGAGATGATACCATGCGATGAACCCCGTCGAAAGGACCTGCAAAAGGGAATAAAGAAGATCCAGGATATGAAACCGCACTTCCTCCCCGAACGATTGGTATGCCATCTAACAAACACTCAAATATATC
>JAFDKD010000132.1 GCA_019307165.1 Deltaproteobacteria bacterium
CCGATCTGCTCCACCAGCTTGACGGTCCGAATCACGTTGATCGGATCCCCGAAACCATCGTCGCAGTCGACAATGACCGGCGTGGAGACGGATTGGACCACCCGACGGGCGGCGTCAACCATCTCGGTTTGAGTAATATATCCGGTGTCGGACTTGCCGATCATGGCCCAGGATGTGATTGATCCGAATACGGTCAAAACCTCGAATCCGGCCTGCTCGGCCACGATGGCGCTGAACGGATCCCACACCCCCAGGCTAAAAATCGGACCCGTTCGGGCAATCAGTTCCCTGAGCTTCTTGGCATGTGTTTCCACGTTTCATCCTCTCATGGGTTGCCGCATCTGCTTTTACAATGCAGCCGGAATTATCCCGCTTTCATAATCACTTATCATGTTTTGGCGGATATCCAACCTCTCGGCGAGTTGTGTTTGAGTCAGGTTTGCTTTGAGCCTGGCTGCCGAAAGAAGGTTGCCAATTCTGTTTGAAGGATGACAAGCCGCGTTACATAAAATCGCGCCGGCGATTTTATCGGGGCATCTTTCGGTCCAGGGTCCGGTACTGGATGGCCTCGGCCACATGGGCGCTTTTGATGTGTTCGCTTCCCTCCAGGTCGGCGATGGTCCGGGAGATCTTGAGGATGCGGGAATGGGCCCGGGCGCTCAAGCCGAACCGCTCCATCGCCTTTTCAAGAAGCGCGCTCGATTCGGCGTCAATGACGCAGTTCCGCTTGATCTGACGGCTGTTCATCTGCGCGTTGCAGTGGATACGTCCCCTTTTAAAGCGTTCCGCCTGAAATTCCCTCGCCTTTTTCACCCGCGCCAGCATCTCGGCAGACGAAGCCCCGTCCTCCACCGCTGCCAGGTCCCTGTAAGGCACGGCGGGCACATCCAGGTGGATGTCGATCCGATCCAGAAGCGGACCCGATATCTTGGCCCTGTATTTCCGGATCTGCCGGAACGAGCAGTGGCACTCGTGCTTGGCGTCCCCCAGAAACCCGCAGGGGCAGGGATTCATGGCCGCTACCAGCATGAAACGGGCTGGATAGGTAACGGTCGAACTGGCCCGTGCGATGGTGACCTGCCCGTCCTCCATGGGCTGCCTCAGGACCTCCAGCACATTTTTCCGGAATTCGGGCGCCTCATCCAGAAACAATACTCCGTTGTGGGCCAGGCTCACCTCGCCCGGCTTGGGATGCCGGCCCCCGCCGATCAGGCCCGCATCCGAGATCGTATGATGGGGGAATCGAAACGGTCGGCGCGTGATCAGTCCGTAGCCCTTGCGCATAAGCCCCATCACGCTGTAAACCTTGGACGTTTCCAGGGACTCCTCGAAGCTCAGGTCCAGCAGTATGGTGGAAATGCGCTTGGCCAGCATGGTCTTGCCCGATCCCGGAGGGCCGACCATGATCAGGTTGTGTCCGCCGGCCGCGGCGATCTCCAGGGCCCGTTTGGCGCTTTCCTGCCCACGCACGTCCTTGAAATCCACATCCGAGGGCGGCCGTTGAAACAGGTGGTTGATCTGGAGGGTAAAGGGGCTTATCTTGGAGAAACTCGTGAGGGCCCCCACTACCTGCGACAGGGTGGTTACCGGGTAAATGGGTATGCCATCGACCACCGCTGCTTCGGGGGCGTTTTCTTTGGGGAGGAATATGCCCTCAAACCCGAGGTCCCTTGCCGCGATGGCCATGGGAAGGACCCCTCTAACGGGCCGGATCAATCCGTCCAGGGCGAGTTCTCCCAGAAACAGATATCGGCTGCACGCGGTTGCCGGAATCAGACTCGTTGCCGCGAGTATGCCCAGGGCCATGGGAAGATCGAAAGCGGCGCCTTCTTTTTTAATATCCGCCGGGGCCAGGTTCACGGTAATCCGGTCGGAGGGGAAATGGTACCCGGAGTTCTTGACCGCGGCCTTGACCCGCTCCTTGCTTTCCCGGACCGCGCCTTCGGGCAGCCCTACGGTGGCAAAAGCGGGAAGTCCACGCGAAATGTCCACTTCAACTTCGACGATGTAGGCGTCTATACCGATGACAGCGCTGCTGAAGATCTTGGCGAGCATATAGAAGAGAGGCTCCGCGGGCTAGTGTCGATATTGGACACTGTGAGTGCCTTTTCCATCATTTATGGATGGGCACGGGCTGATGAATGGCGCATGCGTTTATTCCTTTACAACTAACATGAACATTGGTATAAAGTAAAGTTTATTTTTGATGTTTTCGAACAACCCGTGTCTCCGAGGGGCCTTGGCCTCCTGTCCGGGTTGCGTGTTTTTTTATCACAAGGAGAAAACTATGGCACGAATCACGGTGGAAGATTGTCTTGACAAGGTCGATAATCGCTTCGCGTTGATCCATCTGGCGGCAAAAAGGGTCCGCAACTTGAGAAAAGGCGATGAACCCCTGGTGGACTGCAAAAACGAAGATGTTGTCACCTCTTTGAGAGAGATCGCCAGCGGCAGAATCTATCAGGTCAAAAAACCGCAGGGCGACCTATTGCCGGAAGGCACGGAGACCGAAGCACCCCCGGCCCTGCCGGAGCAGTCGGCAGAGGCCGCCTCTAAGGCCGCCTCGGAAACCGCCTCGGAGGCCGCCTCCGAAACCGCCTCCGAAACCGCCTCCGAAACCGCCTCGGAAACCGCCTCGGAGGCCGCCTCTGAAGCTGCGCCCCCTAAAACGGCGGGGACGTCCCCGGAGGAAGCCGCGGAGACGTCCCCGGAAGCCGCTGAGGAAGAGAAAGCGTAATGGTCAAGGGGGACTATTATGAGGTCCTCGGCGTTTCCAGGGACGCCGGTGACGACCAAATCAAAAGCGCGTACCGGAAACTGGCGCTCAAATTTCATCCCGACAGAAACCCCGGCGACAATGCGGCCGAGGAAAGCTTCAAGGAAGCGGCAGAGGCCTACGCAGTCCTGAGGGACGCCGAAAAGCGGCGGATTTACGACCGCTTCGGCCACGAAGGCCTTGAAGGCAGGGGATTTCAAGGGTTTAGCGGGTTTGAGGACATATTTTCCAACTTCGGGGATATTTTCGAGGGCTTTTTCGGCTTCGGCTCGGGTCGTTCGGGCAGGTCGCGAGGCAGGCAGGGAAACAGCCTGCGTTATGACCTGGAACTGACGCTTGAAGAGGCGTTTACCGGGAAAGAGGAAGAAATCACCTTCCACAGGCTGGAGGCCTGCGACACCTGCGACGGATCGGGCGTGGCCCCCGGATCGGAGCCTCAAACCTGCGCCACCTGTCAAGGGAGGGGCCAGGTCGTCAGGTCCCAGGGCTTTTTTCAGGTCAGTTCCACCTGCCCTTCGTGCCACGGCCAGGGTCAGATCATCATGGACCCGTGCGACGCGTGCAGGGGCGGCGGAAAGGTCCGGATCAAAAGAAACGTGACCGTGAAAATCCCGCCCGGCGTGGACACCGGCTCCCAGTTGAGGCTGCGGGGAGAAGGAGAGCCGGGCGATTACGGCGGACCTTCGGGAGACCTCTTTACGGTAATCCATGTGAAGGACCACCGTTTTTTCACCCGCGAGGGGGATGCGCTGATGTGCGAGATACCCATCTCATTCGTCCAGGCGGCGCTGGGTGACACCATAAACATCCCGCTCATCGGCGAAAAGGATGAACACCCCCTGGACATTCGCAAGGGGACCCAGCCGGGGCACGTGATCAAGGTATCCGGCAAGGGAATGCCCCACCTCCAGGGAAATCACCGGAGAGGCGACCTCTATATTCAGGTGCAGGTGCGAATTCCCGAAAAGCTGACACAGGAGCAGCGGGAACTGCTGGAGGCCTTTGCCGAAACGGACGGCAAAAAACCATCGGGCAAAAAGAAAAGCAAGAAAAACAGGTGGAAGAGACTGGTCAAGTAGCTGGTTTCCAGCCAGAAATAGTCCAGGCTGCCTGAAAACTACCATCTCCCCGCTGAAAAAATACGGGATGCCCCGCTGGAAAGATGCGGGATGCCCCGCTGAAGAAACGCGGGATGCCCGCTGAAAAAACGCGGGATGCAAGCACAAGCACAATCACAAGCAGCTGCGTTACCCTCATCCCTCGTCACTGCGGCGCGGGGTTGCATGGAGCAAAAAGCATGGCGCGTGTCGAACAGAGGCGATATCATTCGCGGTATTTTTTCTGAATTCTGTTTGCTCTATGCCCCATGCCCCATGCACTCTGCCTTGCCGGATGGTTCATGGCGTCATTTTGTGACTTTACACTTTGTGCTTGAAATGATATTTTTTCTTACTTTTATAAGAGGAGTGAATGTCTAGAATCATGTTGACTAAGAAACAAAAGACCTTGTTCGGGAAAAATCTCAACGAAAAACTGGAAGAGCTTCTGGTAGAGGCCAACAAGACCGTAAGCGGCATGACCGACCAGAGGGACAGTTTCCCGGACCCGGCGGACAGGGCCTCCATGGAAGCGGAGAGGAACTTCACCCTTCGCATCCGAGACAGGGAACGCAAGTTGATCGGAAAAATTAGGGATGCCCTGGACAGGCTGGAATTGGGGACATACGGTATCTGCGAAGAGTGCGGTGAGGAAATTTCCGAGGAAAGGCTGAAAGCGCGCCCCGTGACCACGCTGTGCATCGATTGCAAAAAAACGCAGGAAAGTGACGAAAAAGTCAGGGGTATCTGAGCGATCCGTCCCAAACCATGAGACCTCCCTTCTGATTTTCATCCAGCCGGCCGATAGGGAATGGCCGGCTTTTTTCGATTCCCCCTGCCCTCCTGAAAACATGCGCGGCGCATCGGGTCAATGCCGGTGCGAGACGGACAGTGACTGAAAAGACAATCAATACGCCTGCACATGAAAAACGGGGCAAAAACGCGCCTGAGGAAATAATCACCACCCACATCAACGCCGATTTCGATGCGCTTGCATCCATGATCGCCGCAGGCAAACTCTACCCGGATGCCGTCCTGGTGTTTCCCGGGGCCCAGGAAAAGAACCTTCGCAATTTCTTCCTTCACTCCGCCTCTTACGTGTTCAACGTGGCCAAGGCAAAGCAGATCGCCCTGAATCGGGTGAAGCGCTTGATCCTGGTGGACACCCGTCAGAAAAGCCGGATCGGAAAATTCGCGGAACTCGCCGGCAAACAGGGCCTGGACATCCACATCTACGATCACCACCCCGATTCTCAGGACGATATCCGGGGCACGTACGAGCTGATCGAAAAAGCGGGCTCAACCACGGCTATCCTCACCCGCTTGATCCGGGAGAGGGAGATCCCCCTGTCTCCCGACGAGGCGACCATCATGTGTCTGGGCATCCACGAGGACACGGGATCGTTCACTTTTTCATCCACCACGCCCCTGGACTACGAGGCCGCGGCATGGCTCAGCCGGCAGGGCGCAAACCACAATGTCATCTCCGACATGTTGACACGCGAAATGACGGCGGAGCAGATCTGGCTGCTCAATGACCTCACCCGGTCCGCGGTCACCCGGGTATTCAACGGCATTGAAGTGGTGATTACCAAAGTGATCCGGGATGAATACATCGGCGACTTCGCGGTCCTGGTCCATAAATTCATGGAAATGGACAACCTCAATGTGGTTTTCGCCCTGGCCCAGATGGAGGACCGCATATACCTGGTGGCCCGCAGTCGGCTGCCCGAGGTCAATGCCGCCGACATAGCCATCGCCCTTGGCGGAGGCGGCCACCCGCAGGCGGCTTCGGCCACGGTGCGGAATAAGACCCTTGCCCAGGCGGAACGCTCGCTCCAGGCGCTCCTGAGAAACAGGATCAAGCCCACCAAGCACGTCAGGGACATCATGACGCAGCCGGTCATTCAAGTGTCTCCCGACGAAACAATGGAGCACGCCGCCGCGCTCATGACCCGATATAATATCAACGTGCTTATCGTCATGGACGAGCAGGCCGCGCTCAAGGGCTACATCACCCGCCAGATCGTCGAAAAAGCCGTCTATCTGGGACTGCGCGACCCGAAAGTACACGAATACATGAACATCGAGTTTTTCACCATCGGGCCGGACGCGCCGCTGAGCGAGGCCCAGGACCTAATTGTCCGAAAACGCATCAGGGTGCTTCCGGTGGTGGATGGCGCCGAGGTCATGGGGGTCATCACCCGCACGGACATATTGAACATACTGATGGGGGAGCCTCTGATCCCGGAACCAGGCCATGCCACCGGGAACACAGGCCATATGCCCAGAAAAAAGAGTATCGCGGGCATGCTGAAGGAACGTCTGCCCCGTAACATCATCCATCGCCTCAAGGATATCGGCCATGTGGCCGACACGCTGGGCTACAACGCCCATCTGGTGGGAGGGCTGGTGAGGGACATTTTCCTCAAACGGGAAAACCTGGACGTGGATATCGTCATCGAAGGCGATGGTATCCACTTTGCGCAGGAATTCGCAGCCCGCCACGACGCCCGCGTCAGGAGCCACAAGAAATTCGGGACCGCGGTACTGGTCTTTCCCGACGGTTTCAAGGTAGACGTGGCCACGGCAAGGGTTGAATATTATGAATCGCCGGGCGCCCCCCCTATTGTGGAGAGCAGTTCGCTCAAACTGGATTTGTACAGACGGGACTTCACCATCAACACCCTGGCCATTAAACTCAACCAGCGTCATTACGGGACGCTGATCGACTATTTCGGGGCCCAGCAGGACATCAAGGACAAGGTCCTTCGGGTGCTTCACAACCTCAGTTTCGTAGAGGACCCGACGCGAATCCTACGGGCCATACGATTTGAGCAGCGGTTCGGTTTCAAGATCGGGAAGCTGACGCGCGCCCTGATTCTGAACGCGGTCAAGATCAATTGCCTCAATGACGTGAGCGGCCGAAGGCTTTTCACGGAGTTGAAACTCCTGTTGAAGGAGCAGGACCCGGTCAAAGCCATCGAAGGAATGGATGAATTTGGTCTTCTCCCCCTGTTCTCGCCCGGCATCACGCTGACCGATCGCCTGAAGGAGCTTCTCGAAGAAATCGAACGGGTCATCGCATGGTACGATCTACTCTATCTGGAAGGGCACTTTGAGCCGTGGAAGGTCCACTTCCACGGCCTGACCTCCTCCCTGGACACCAAGGCCCTGGAAGCCCTGGGCCAACGGCTGGGAATGACGGACCTGGACCGCCGCACGATGTTGTCGCAGCGGAGAGGCCTCAGGGACTTCATGGATGGTCTATACAGGTTCAAAGGGAGCAACTATCAACTCTA
>JAFDKD010000798.1 GCA_019307165.1 Deltaproteobacteria bacterium
CAGATGGAATAAAAATATATCTCATGCGGCCGGCCCTGTCCAACAAGAAGGTGTCTTGCCCGTGATCCGTGTCGCTTGATCGCTGGAGCGTTTCAGTGTATATAAACCCGGACGGTAGTTAGTGCCCATCCATAAACAACATTGAGGCACTTGCATCGTTTCCGGATGGAAACTAAGTATCATCGCAGCAATGGAGGTATTTTATGAACGGTCCCATAGGGCTGGTGAGATCGGACCGGATATCGGGGTACAACAACCTGGGCCCCATTCATGAATGGTCCGAGGGCAGGGCATATCTCACGATCGATCGCATCACCTTCGACGGAACGGACGGAGCGCTGCTCTGCTACAACAACCCACCCGTACACCAGGTGGGCAATCCGGGACTGGACGCCTACCTGGAGGGCCTGGACAAGCTGTCCGGCCTTCGCGACGACCTGAACTTCCTGATACTGTACGGGGCGAACGATCCGGTTCACGCGGGCGGCGACCTCAAGGAAAGCCTGGCCAACCTGGACAGGACCAACGAGATCAAGACGGAGAAGGAGGCGGCAGGCGCTCCCCCCGAAGAGGTGGACCGGTTGTACGACTGGGCGGACAAGCGGCTGGAAAAAGGATTCGCCCTTTACCGGAGCATCCGCGGGCTGGCCGGCGACATAAGGGTGGTGGCCCTGTGCGGCGGCGGGACCCGGTTCGGCGGGTCCGCCGAGATCCCCCTCATGGCCGACATCCTGGTGGGGGACTCCCGAAGCGGCATGTGTTTCAGCGAGGCCATGATCGGCCTGGTGCCGGGGTGGGCCGGCGTGGGACGGACGCTCACCAAGGCCGGGCCGGAAAACGCAGCATATATGGCCCTGACCTCCAGGGAGGTCAAGGCCCCCCAGCTTGGAGAGATCGGCATCTACAACGACGTGGTGGAGGTGCCCTTCCCCTTTCCCAGGCGCCCCCGGACCGACAATCCCCAGGCCGACCGGGACGCCTATGCGGATTTATTGGATGCGCATAACCGGGACACCGGCCTTCTTCTGCTGCCCCGGGGACTGCAAGCAGCCACGTGCCCTCCCGGAGAAATCCCTGATTTGTCGCCCGGTTCGCGCCGGGTCCTCTCCACAAAGGAGGAGATCGCCCGGGAAGTGGAACGCCGGAAAACGCCGGGAAATTACGCGCAAATTTTGGGCAGGCCCCTCAGGGAAGTCAAGGATGAATTGGCCGAACTGGGCCGTCCCCTGGCGCCCCAGTCCGTGGAGGCGATTCAGGATCTCCTGTCGATTTACGACCCGGCCGCTTTTGACGAGGCCGCCTTTGTCCGGGCGGAAACCGAGGCGGACAAACGGGTTTACAGGGACCCCGGATTGCGTGCGGGACTGATTGCCACACTCGAACAGCGGGTGGCTGATTTCAGGGGGTGATATCTCCGGCTGCAGTAACGGGGGACTTTATCCCACTATGGAACCGAAAAAGGACTTGTACGACGATTTAATCTGACCTCTTGGCCCCGCCTGTCCACCCTCCGCAACGGAAAGGGCGCGGGTCGAAGCGAAGCGGAGATCCCGCCGCTCTTTGGCGGGAGATGACGGAAGGGGCGCGGGGGAAGGCGGCTCCGCGTCCACCGCTAACAGAAGCAATTTTAATAGTTAAGAAAAGGAGCCTAACACGATGAGACCCTATTTTGAAAAAATGACATCCCTGGGACGGGAACTGAAAGACAAGGAACGCGAGCAGGGGAAACCCAATGCCGATGAGATCGCCAAGGTGGACCGGGCGGTGGCCGAGGCCGTGGAAAAACGGGGTCAAGCCGGCATTCCCGCTGAAAAACTCCACAAACGGGGGGAAAAGACCGCACGGGAACGCATTGAGATGCTGGTGGACCCCGGGACCTGGCTGCCTATCAACAGCCTCTACGATCCCGAGTTCAACGAGGAAGGGACCACCGGCGTCATCACCGGGCTGGGCAAGATCTCGGGCCGGTACGCCTCCATTATCGCGTCGGACAACAAGGTCCTGGCGGGGGCCTGGATCAGCGGCCAGCGGGAACACATCTTTCGGGCCCAGGACATGGCAGAGCAGTTCAACATCCCCCTGGTCTGGGTACTCAACTGCAGCGGCGTCAAACTCACGGAACAGGAAAAGGTGTACGCCGGGCGGCGCTCGGGAGGCCGCACCTTCTTCCGCCATGCCGAGCTGGCGGAAAAGGGCATCCCGGTCATCGTGGGCATGTACGGCACCAACCCGGCGGGCGGCGGGTATCACGCCATCAGCCCCGCCATCATATTCGCCCATGAGCGGTCCAACATGGCCGTGGGCGGCGGCGGCATCGTGAGCGGCATGTCCCCCAAGGGCTCCTTTGACGTAGAAGGCGCCGAAACCCTGATCGAGGCGACCCGGAAGTTCAAGCAGGCGCCCCCGGGCGGTGTCGGCATCCACCACGACAAAACCGGGTTCATGCGTCCCGCGTGGCCGAGCCCAAGGCGCCCCTTTACAGGCCCGAGGAGATCAATCTGCTGGTGCCTTTCAACCAGAAGCGCACCTACGACATGGAGCAGATCATGGCCCGGCTGTTTGACGGCAGCGAGCACATGGAATACCGGCCCGACTACGGCCCGGAGGTGTACTGCGGCCTTGCCAAGGTGGACGGATTTGCCGTGGGCGTCATTGCCAACCGCCAAGGTTTCCTGGGCAAGGACTACCCCGGCTACGCCGACGGGAAGTACATGGGCATCGGCGGCAAGCTGTATCGCGAAGGGCTCATCAAAATGAACGAACTGGTCATGTTCTGCGGCAGGGACTGCCTCCCCCTGATCTGGTTTCAGGACACCAGCGGCATCGACGTGGGCGACATTGCCGAGCAAGCCGAACTTCTGGGCCTTGGCCAGTCCCTCATTTATTCCATCGAAAGCTCCCACGTGCCTATGATGTGCGTGGTGTTGAGAAAAGGCACGGCCGCGGCCCACTATATCATGGGCGGGCCCCAGGCCACCCGGAACAACGCCTTCACCCTGGGGGTGGGCACCACCGAAATCTACGTGATGCACGGCGAGACCGCTGCGGCCGCGGCCTTTGCCCGACGCCTGGTCAAGGAAAAGGACGCGGAACGGCCCCTGGAACCGGTGATCGACAAGATGAACGCCCTGGCCCAACAGTACCACGACCAGTCCAGGCCGGTGTACTGCGCCCAGGCCGGCCTGGTGGACGAGATCGTGCCCATGGCCTCGATGAGGGATTACTTTGTGGGCTTCGCCCGCTGCTGCTACCAGAACCCCCGGCGCATATGCCCCCAGCACCAGATGCTGCTGCCCAGGGCGATTAAGGGGTAGGCTCGTATTCCAAGAGAAAGATGAAAAAATGGTTTAATTGATTTCTTAACCTTAGTGCTCTTTTTCATAAGTACGGTGACTTATTTCCAGGATAGTCCCACCGCCCGCTTCGCTAGAGGCGCAAAGGTATAATTTTTTCAGTCACAAATACGACATCGTATTTAAGGCATCGTGTACTAAGGCGTTGATCATAAAAGACTTCGGGTTTGAGGTTGAGTGCCCGGCATCCATAAATCTTCATTAACTCAATGTTCAATATTCAATGCATAGGGGCCGGCCTAAAAGCCGGGCCTGCCGAGGCGACTTGTCGCGGCGTAGCCTAACCTTGGCGAAGACGGAAGCTGCTCTTTAGCGAAGCCGGGTTCTATTAGCGAAGCCGGGTTCTATGGCTCTGTAATTTTTACTAATTCCCGCGCCGGCGGGAATTAAGAAGGAGGAAAACCATGAGCGAGCACAACCTATTCAAAGTCCACCCGAGAATGCCCAAAAAGGTGCGACTGGGCGACATCACGATGCGGGACGGTTTCCAGCATGAGGAGCACTGGATCCCCACCGATGCCAAAATCTACTACCTTCAGGAGCTGGCCTTTGCGGGCGTCAAGCGCATGGAGGTCACCAACCTCGGCAATCCGCGCATCATGCCCCAGTTCAAGGACGCCGAGGAGGTGCTCAAGGGGGTGAGGGACGGCTATTTTGTCAAACGGCTGAATAAGAAGGGCATCGACCCCGACGACATCGAATGGACCGCCGTGACCATCCGGGAGCCCGGCGTGGACAAGGCCGTGCAGCTGAGGGAGCAGGGCATCGGTCCCGACCGCCTCCTCATGATGGTGTCCACCGACGAGCAGCATCACTTCGCCAACAGCGGCACCACCCTGCCCGAGTACTGGAAAGAGGCGGAGCGCTGCATCCGGAAGGCCCATGACGCGGGCATGAAGATGTGCGGGACCGTGAGCACCATCTGGGGCAGCCCCATCTCCGGCCCCACCCGGTTCGAGGACGCGGTGGAGTTCACCAAGCGGTGGCTCAGCATCGGCGCCGACGACATCGAGCACGCCGACCACGACGGCTCGGCCCCGCCGGACCAGGTCTACCGCTATTACGCCATGATCCTGGACGCGATCCCCAATACGGACCTGCACATAGGACACTTTCACGCGACCCGCGGCTGGGGCCTGGCCAATGTGCTGGCCGCGCTCCAGGCGGGCATCGACATCTTCGAGGGCACCCTGGGCGGCACCGGCGGCCAGCCGGCCAACTTCCTGGACCGGAGCCCCGTGCCCGGCACCGGCTCTTACTACTACAAGGACCCCAACGTGGTAGGCCTGGTCGCCTTCGAGGACATGTGCGTGATGCTGGACGAGATGGGCATCGAACCCGACGGGATCGACATCGACCGACTCCTGGAACTGGGTGACATGATGGAACGCACCGTGGGCAGGCGGCTTCGCTCCGAGGCCATCCTGAACGGCCGGATACCCAAGGAACCGCGCGAGGACTTCAAGCGGCCCATGTTGCCCGTAAAGAAAGAGAAGTTCGGGGAAAAGCCCGATCAGCTTATCCCGGACGGCTGGCCCGAAACGGCCGTGGTGCCGGAGGCGGTGCTCAAAAAGAAGTGATACAGCGGTCAGCCGTCAGCTTTGAGCAAAAAAGGCGGGGCTTACCCCCGCCTTTTTTTTAAAAAAGTCTGTAGCGATGAAAAAGGGCTATTTCCGGACGGAGACAAGCTAAGGGTGATGCCCTATCTGGCTGAACGCCGTTTCCTCCGAATTGCCGACATGGACAGCCCGCCGATCAGGACCGCGGCGATGATTACGCCTCCGTGGGTCATGGTGGGGACCAGTGCGACCAAGGTGTTTTCGAAGGTGCAGGTTATCGAGTCGTTCCGCTCCAGTGTGAGGCGCAAAGTGTGGGAGCGGCCCCATTCCCAACTCGCTGATTCGCCCTCGCAGGTCACGTTCGTGAGCATGTAGTCGGGCCCCGGATCGGTCTCCATAATATCGTATTCTCCAGCCTCAAGGTGTTCGAAAACGATTTCCGGCGTATTCGGCGGGGTCAGTTCGAAAAGGGTTATGCCCTGATCATCGTTGCACTCGAAGGAGAACGTGTAGGGACTCGGTGACTGGAAGCCGTTGTCCACCACCTTCCGGATCGTTATTTTGTTGCAGTCCGGCGGGGTGAAACGGCCTACCTCAAAGAGCTCTGCGCTGCACTGGCCGGTGCAATCGGAAAGAGAACGGAGTCTCACATAAATATCGTATGTTTTACCGGACTCAAGGGTCGAGTAATCAACTTGAAACGCGTCAGAGCAATCCCCTCCACATCCCGGCCTGCTTTCGCAATGCAGCGGAGTGTATGTCCCCCCCTCATAGGCGTAAACCTCAGTACCCAACCAGGTAACTGACGGGTCAATAAGGGCGCCGACATATACGGTTGAAT
>JAFDKD010000799.1 GCA_019307165.1 Deltaproteobacteria bacterium
CTTCAGGGATGTCTTGCCAAAGTCAAATCCGGCGATGGGCTGGAGTGCATAATTAATCCCGAAGCAGGGCATGAGTCTGAGCGACTTCAAAAGTCTGAACAGCCAAAAAATGTAGTGGTTATCGGAGGCGGACCGGGCGGCATTCAGGCGGCGCTGACCGCAGAGCAGCGAGGTCACAAAGTGGTCCTATTCGACAAGGATAAATTGGGAGGACAATTCAATCTCTCCTATCTTCCGCCGGGCAAAGAAATGATGAAACGTCCCCTTGCCTCCTTCATACACAAAATCAAGAAGAGTTCTATCAGGCTTCGTCTTTCCAAAAAAGCGGAATTGCGAGACATTATGTCTGAAAACCCGGATATGGTTATAGTTGCCACAGGGGCGGTTCCAATTGATCTATCTGTTCCCGGCCTGGCAAATCCTTTAACAGCCGAGGATGTTCTGACTGAAAGGAAAACCGTGGGGGAAAAAGTATTGATTGTTGGCGGCGGCACGGCTGGCCTGGAATGCGCCGAATTTTTGTCGGAAAGGAATCATAAGGTAACCGTTGTTGAACTTATGGAGGATGTCGCCCGCGACATGATGCCTATCACCAAAAAATTGACACTTAACGCGTTAGCGCAGGCGGGCGTTGAGATCATCACCAGCATCAGGATAACCCGCTTTATGGGGGAAAAAGCGTTTGTGCAAAACGGAGATAATGATCAACCCCTGGGAGAATACGATTCCGTGGTTGTTGCCGCTGGAACACGCTCGGTCAACGACCTTGAGCCTCTCCTGCGTGAAAAGGGGATAGCGGTAAAAGTCATCGGGGATGCCAGGAAACCGCGGCAAATCCATGACGCCGTAAGGGATGGTTTTAATGCGGCGGCTGCAATATGAGATGGATAATGGCAGGCCTGCGATTTTTAAAAACAAAAATGCTGATATCTCAATAGCACTGGCAGATATTGTAAAAAAAATTGAGAGAATATTTTGTGAATAATATTTAGGCATAACCAAACAATGAAAGGAAAGAAAAATGAGTACACAGCTAAGCGAACTTAAGGTCGACAAATCGGTGGATGCCAGAGGCACGGCCTGTCCGGGCCCATTGCTTGAGGCCAAGCGCGGCATGGCCGCCGTACCCATGGGAGGAATATTGGAGGTACTTTCCTCGGATGAGGGCACCAATGATGACATACCTCTATGGGCAAATAAGGTCGGCCATGAATATCTGGGTAGTATTGCGGAAGCGGGTCATTGGCGCATCTTTGTCAAGAGAAACAAATAATGCATAAAGGCGAAAAGGACGTAGAAACCGGACCGGCCATTCTTGTCTTTGCCACCAATAATATATCCGATCCGGGTATTGATCTGGCCGGCAGTTCGCACATGGCTTATCCGACATCGGTCAGGGTTATCGCGGTCCCCTGTTCATCGGGGATAGATCCCCGCTGGGTGTTGCACGCGGTGCAGGTCGGTTTTGAGGGGGTCTTCATCGCGGCCGATGGTACGGATTGCGCCTATCTGCCTGACTGCACCTACCGTACCGGACAGGTGGTCAAGCAGGCACAGGAGCTGTTGGAGAAAAATGGACAGGACCCCCGGCGGCTCAAGATGGCGGCAATCTGCTCGGTTTGCGCGGAATCTTTTGTCGCCAACATCGAGTCATTTCGTAAAGTCTTGAGTGAACTGTAAAGGAAAGCATTATGCAATACGACATACTGGTCATCGGAGGCGGCATTGCCGGCATGGAAACCAGTCTTACGCTTGGAGACATGGGTTATAAAGTATTACTGGTTGAGAAGGAAGCCAGTATCGGAGGCAAGATGGTTTTACTGAGTAAGGTCTTCCCCACTCTGGACTGTGCCAGTTGCATCGCCACTCCCAAAATGGCGGCCGTAGCCAATCATGAAAACATCACTATTCTGCCATATTCCGAAGTGGATGAGATCGAGCGTAAAGAGAATGGTCACTTTCATGTGCAGTTGCACCGTAAACCCACCTTTATCGATTCGGCAGCCTGTACCGGATGCGGCCAGTGTGAACTGGCCTGCACGGTAGCTATCCCTGATCAGTTCAACAAGGATCTGATCGCGAGGCGCGCGGCTCACATCGCATTCCCCCAGGCGGTACCCAAGAAAGCCATCATTGACCATCATGGCTCATCCCCTTGTTCCTATGCCTGTCCGGGCGGCGTTAAAGCCCACGGTTACGTATCCCTTGTACGGGCCGGACATTACGAGCAGGCCTTTCATCTTCATATGGAGGATGCCCCCTTACCGGGCAGCCTGAGCCGCGCCTGTTACGCCCCCTGCGAGGAAAAATGCACCCGGGCTGAGATGGAGGGACCGGTTTCAATCCGGGGTATCAAACGCTTTATGGTTGATCGGTATTATGATAGCCATCCCGAACCGGCGTATGGCCGGCCGGATAAATCGTCCGGAAAGGCTGTCGCGGTGGTC
>JAFDKD010000800.1 GCA_019307165.1 Deltaproteobacteria bacterium
ATCGTTGTCGTAATCGCCGTAAGGCGCCCAACTCTCTCTGACGGCCTATTCGAGTAAAACCCGATAGACGTCAAGCTGCTCATGACCGAACTGCATGATCTCCTCGATTACGACCACGACAACGACCACGAATGTTGCCGGTTTCAATTAATAGGCTTTTCCGTACCCTGTTACCCACTGAAAAGCCGGAAGCCCCTTTGAAAAAGGGGGACTTTGGCGATATCGGTGAAACGTATTCGAGCCCAGGCTTTAGGGCCGATTTGTCACGGCACAGTCCCGAAAATGCGGGATGAGGATAACGCCGCTGCTTGTGCTTGTGTTTGCATCCCGCGTCTCCCCAGCGGGGAGATGGGCGTTTTCCGTCACCCTCCTAACGCCCCAGGGTATTCACCTGTACATACTCGCCGAAGACGGACCTCAGCACATCGCAGATCTCGCCCAGGGTGGCGTACGCTTTGACCGCCCCCACGATGGCAGGCATCAGGTTTTCGCTGGTTTGCGCCACCTGCTTCAACTCCGCCAGGAGTTGCTCCACCCGCGCGCCGTCTCTTTGGGCCCTCACCATTTGCAGGTTTTCAATCTGCGAGATCCTGACCGCCGGGTCCACCCTCAAAAGGTCGCTCGGTTTCTTTTCCTCGATCTGAAATTTGTTAAGACCCACGACGGTGCGCTCGTTCTTTTCGATCTCCCGCTGATAGGTGTAAGCGCTGTCCTGGATTTCGCGCTGGACGAACCCCTGCTCGATGGCGGACACGGCGCCGCCCAACTCGTCGATCTTTTCGATATATTTCATGGCCCGTTCGTAGATCTCGTCCGTAAGGGCTTCCACGTAATAGGACCCGGCCAGAGGATCGACCGTGTCGGCCGCGCCCGTTTCAAAGGCGATCAACTGCTGGGTGCGGAGGGCGATCTGCACCGCCTCCTGTGACGGGAGACAGAGGGCCTCGTCCCAGGAATTGGTGTGCAGGGACTGGGTCCCGCCAAGGACCGCCGAAAGGGCCTGAAACGCCACCCGGACGATGTTGTTCTGCGGTTGCTGCGCCGTCAGACTGCACCCGGCGGTCTGGGTGTGAAATCGCACCATCAGGGACTTTGGGTTCTTGGCCCCGAAGCGCTCTTTCATGATGGTCGCCCACAGTCTCCTGGCCGCCCTGAACTTGGCCGCCTCTTCGAAAAAATCGAGGTGCGAATTAAAAAAGAAAGAAAGCCTGGGGCCGAATTTATCCACTTCCAGTCCGGCCTTGATGGCCGCATCCACGTAGGCGATCCCGTTGGCCAGGGTAAAGGCGACCTCCTGAACGGCCGTGGAACCCGCTTCCCGGATGTGATACCCGCTGATGCTGATGGAGTTCCACTGGGGTACGTTTTCCGAACAATAGGAGAGAATGTCGGTGATGATCCTCATGGAAGGCTGGGGCGGAAAAATATAGGTCCCCCTGGATGAATATTCCTTGAGGATGTCGTTTTGTATGGTCCCCCTGAGTTGCTCCGCGGAAGCCCCCTGTTTTTCCGCGACCGCAATATACATGGCCAGCAGAACGGCGGCAGGGGAATTGATGGTCATGGACGTGCTGACCTTGTCCAGCGGTATTTGATCAAAAAGGATCTCCATGTCCGCCAGGGAATCGATGGCGACGCCGACTTTTCCCACCTCGCCGATGGCCATCTCGTGATCCGAGTCGTACCCGATCTGGGTCGGGAGATCGAAGGCCACGGAAAGACCTGTCTGCCCCTGGTCCAGGAGAAATCGGTAGCGCTTATTGGACTCCTCGGCGGAAGCGAAACCCGCGTATTGGCGCATGGTCCAGTATCGGCCCCGGTACATGGTCGGCTGCACCCCCCGCGTAAAGGGATACTGCGAGGGAAGGCCGATTTCCGAAATATAATCGTGATCAGCCCTGTCCAGTGGCGTGTAAAGCCGCTTGACCCGTATTCCCGACGTATTGACAAATTCCGGCTTTCTTTCCGGCCGCTTGCCCAGCTTCGCTTCAACATCTTCCGACCACGCTTTAAATGTATCGGCCAGGTCTTTATAATCCTTGCTGTCTGACATACGATGCCTCCTGTCCACCCATGATTCTTGGATTTTGCATTTCCAACGGAAATATGAAATTTATTTTAATACCCCCGAAGCTGTCAAATCTTTTTTATGTCCCCAATCCACCCCATGACAAAGTCGAGTCCGAATTAGGCGGTGGATTTAGGGTCCCCGTTTCATTTTCAACTTGACAAAACCATACCGCTTTTTAAAGCTACGGTGAACGTTTTCAATATTGAAGGGGGCTCAAATCTCAATCCGGGAATCAAGCTTAAGTTAATTTCAACCGGAGCCGATTTTTTATGACTCCCTATGCAACACGTGATTTGTCATTCCCGCGCAGGCGGGAATCCAGGCTCCCGTTCGTCTGGATCCCCGCCTGCGCGGGGATGACTTGGGGGCGCGG
>JAFDKD010000801.1 GCA_019307165.1 Deltaproteobacteria bacterium
CCGCACCTCCCTCACGTATCCCACCATATTGACAATCTGAATGGACTTCTTTATGATCCAATCCTGACACACATCAGGTGGATACCAAGGTTTTTTCGGCCTCAACCAACCAAGTTTAATATGCTTATTTAGCCATTATTTGGACTATTAGGTATTGAGGCGCGCACTTTCCCCGCCGCCTCCGGTATCAACGACTTCCTCGGGACCGTCCGATGCGGACGGCTCCGCAGAGAGGCAACATGCGTGTTTCCAATGTAGGAACCATCCGCTGGACGGTCACTTTGATGCGCACCTTCAGCCGTCTCCTGAAGCTTTATATCCTGTTCTTCCTGGTGGCATTCGGGCTCTCCTTTATCAAAAACGTGGACCAATACCCGGTCCTGCCCAAAATTATTGAAATTCAGGAGGCCATACAGCGCCCCACGCTCGATCTTCTCAAGCGCAACATTCCCCTCCAGTATACCCAGTTCAAGGGCAGGGACATCACCCCGGCCTACCTTTTCGCGTTTTTCATGGCCTTCTGGATCTTGCTGGATGCCCGGTTAATCAGACTCCAATTGAAAGAGAGCGAATACAAATACAAGGATTGGGATGCCAAGAAAAAAAGGGCGGAAAAGGAGCTGTCGTACCGTCCGGAAGACCTTGATTCCGCGCCGGAGGTCAACTTTTCTTCAGGCGTGGGGGGTGCGGCTTCCATCGCCCGGGAACCGGAACCGATAAATGAGCCCGTAAAGAAAGCGGCCTCCCCGGCCCCCAAGGCGGAAAAGGCGGGAGAAGGCAAGAAGCAGAAGCTGGACCGGGAAAAACTGCTGGAGATCTATGCACGCACCCGGCGGGCCCTGGATGATCAGAAACGGGACGTCTCCTTCCTGTCCATCGATGTGGTGGATTCCGGCCTGGACCCCGGACGGGGTCATGATCTGCTTTCCCACGGTCAAGGATGCGGTCAAGGCCGCCAAGAGGGTCATTAAGGGGCTTGTGGACTTCAACAGCAAGGTCAAGAGCATCCAGCGGGACTTCACCGTCCGGACCGGTATCAACTCGGGCAGCATCCTGTTCGATGAAACCGTGCGCATGGAAGAGATGAGCGACCGCACCATCGATATCGCCGGCCATATGCAGAAATACGCGGGCCCGGATACAATTTATATTTCCAAGCCGTCGATGGAAGCGCTTGATGGTGATTACGGTTTCACGGCCATCGACAAAAACATCGACGGCAGGGAAGTGTATGCTTGGAGAAAAAATTAACCACGGATTACACGGATTACACGGATATTGTGGGGTTTGTTTAGACGCGCATAAAAATTTTGCAGTATCGAGAATAGTTCTTTCGCGCGGAACGTCAACGAGACGAAGCTGCTGAGCGAAACGCCGGCTATTTTCCACTTTCAACAAATTAAAATCAGGTTTCTACAGAGACATTTTTCGAAAATAGCCTCCCGGCGGTCCCTTTCTTAAAAGGCCATTATCAGTGATATCCGTGTTATCCGTGGTTAAAATATCTTTCGTCCCGCATCGCGGGCCCACCAAACAACGGCGGGATCTCCGCTACGCTTCGACAGGCGGGCGGTTTCATGCTTCAACCTTCAACCTTCAACCTTCTACCTAAACACCTCCTGAAAGGAACACAACATGGACGCGGCACATCGGCTCTGGGTAACGGAGAGAAGCATCGGCAGGCGGACCGACGACTCCCTGTTGCGGGAGCAGATCCACAAGTACGACCAACTGTTCAAGGTGGGCCAGATCATCACCTCAGAGATGAACATGGATGTTCTCTTCGATGTGATCATGCACCAGACAAACGAAATCATGGACAGCGAGAGGAGCACGGTATTTCTTCACGACGACAAAAGCGGTGAACTCTGGTCCCTGGTGGCCACGGGGGTGGAGAAAAACGAAATTCGATTTCCATGCACGCAGGGCCTGGCGGGCTGGGTGTTTCAGCAAAGAAAACCCCTCATTATCAACGACCCTTACAACGATTCGAGGTTCTACCCGGAGGTTGACCGAAAAACCGGGTTCAGGACCCGAAGCATCATCTGCGTCCCCATCATCAACCGAAAAAACGACTGCACCGGCGTACTGCAGGTGCTGAACAAGCGCCAAGAGGGGTTTTCCGAAAAAGACGAGGAACTGCTCGCCACTATCTCCAATTACGTGGCCATCGCGCTTGAAAACGCCAAACTTTATGAAGAATTGCGGTTAATGAACAAGGCCAAGGAAAGGGTTATCAATCATCTTTCCCACGAACTCAAGACCCCCCTGGCCCTTATATCGGGCGTATTTGTCAGGGTGGAACGCGAGTTCGAGCAGGCCCGGTTCCGCAAGCTCGAAAAGGCGATCAAGCGGGGCAAAAGAAGCGTGAACCGCCTGCGCGACCTGGAAGAAAAGATCGAGGACATCCTTGAGAACAAATCGATTGAAGAAAAAGCCTATATCATCGGTATGATAGAGGATGCGGCGAGTTTCGTTGAGGAACTCCATGAGGACAACCAGCAGGGGTGCGCCCTGGCCCTGGAAAAGATCAACAATCGCATCGAATCCCTCTTTGCCCTGGACCCGCTGAAAACGGAAAAGATAGAACTCGATACGTTTCTCCACGACATCTGCGATGAAGCGGAATCGTCCCTGGGCGGCAGGGAACTGCGCATTTCAAGAAAAATCCAACCCGGCCTTTGCGTGGTGTGCGACAGGGGCGCACTCAGGAAAGTTTGCGGCGGACTGCTGAAAAATGCCGTTGAAAATACGCCGGACGAAGGCCGGATCGAGATCAAGTCCGCCCTGGTCGACGGCCTTGTATCCGTCGAATGCCGCGACTACGGCGTCGGCATCACGGACGAAAACCAGAAGATTATTTTCACCGGGTTTTTCCACACCCTGGACACGGAACTGTATTCCTCCAAAAGGCCCTATCATTTCAACGCCGGCGGTGCGGGGGCGGATCTGCTCAGGGCCAGGTGTTTTTCCGAAAAACTATCGTTTTCACTCGATTTTCAAAGCACACGGTGTGCGTTTTCGCCCAGCGACATGGACCTGTGCCCGGGCAGGATATCCATATGCGATCACGTGGCCGATGCCGCTGCCTGTGAAACCGCCGGGGGGAGTGTGTTCAGT
>JAFDKD010000133.1 GCA_019307165.1 Deltaproteobacteria bacterium
CGAAGGGCATGGATGTTGCCGTAGTAGGTGTGAACGTCCTCCACCCGCAGGAGTGTCTGGCTCCGGGTCATGATTTCGATCCTCCTCCGCTGTCGCTCGCCTGTTTGCCCATCATGATCCCCAGCCGGCCCAGGTAGGCCTCGATCACCCTGGGGTCCTTCTGCACTTCGGCAGGCGCCCCCTCGCAGATCTTGTCGCCATGGTCCAGCACCGTGACCCGGTCCGAGATCCCCATGACCACGCGCATGTCATGTTCGATAAGCAGGCTCGTGACATTCAATTCCGTGCGGATGCGCTCGATGAAAAGCATCATTTCGCGCGTTTCCCGGGGATTCATGCCCGCGGTGGGTTCATCCAGAAGCAACAGTTTCGGTTCCGTGCCCAGGGCCCTGGCGACTTCCAGGCGGCGCTGATCCCCGTAGGGCAGGTTTTTGGCCAGCGTCTCGGCCTTCTCCTCCAGACCGACAAAGTTCAGCAGTTCCTCTGCCTTTCGGTATGCGATTTTCTCCTCGGACCTGGTCCGCCTGCCCCGCCCGATGGCGCCCCACATTCCCGTGTGCATCCGGCAGTGCCGCCCTACGAGGACGTTTTCAAAGGCCGTCATGTTCTTGAAGAGCCTGATATTTTGGAAGGTCCTGGATATCCCTTTCCGGGTGATGGCATGGGTCTGCAGGCCCTCGATAACCTGGCCCGCAAAGCGGATGCCGCCCTCGTCCGGCGGATAAACGCCGGTCAGGCAGTTGAACAAGGTGGTCTTGCCCGCCCCGTTGGGGCCGATGACGCCGGCGATCATCCCCGCCTCCACGCTGAAATTGACGCGCATCAAGGCAAAGAGACCGCCGAATCGCTTGGTAAGGGATCTTGTTTCAAGCAACATACTCATAAGTTTGCTGTCGGACTTTGGTTGAAAAAAATAGAATGTCGAATGTCGAGGGATACCCTTGCGCTGACGCAACCTGTGCAAGATTCCGGAGAAGCGTTTGTTTCCAAAATCTCAGCTAGCTCGTCAGGTGACTTCATAATTCGATATTCCTTGTTCGATATTCGATATTCTCTCTATTCACGTGCTGTTGTTTTACGCTATTCGTCCCTAAACTCCATCCGCCGCCTCGCCGACGGAATAAACCCGGAGGGACGAAAAATCATCATGATCACCAGAAGGGCGCCGAACACCAGCATCCGGTATTGCTGCACTTCCCGGAGGACTTCGGGCAGGCCGATAAGCACCACCGCGCCCAGGATAACGCCGGAAATGCTGCCCATGCCGCCGATAATGATAAGGCACAGGACATTGATGGACACCATAAGGGAAAAATTTTCAGGAAAAATAGACCCCTGCCGGGCCGCGAAAATGGCGCCGCCGATACCGGCGAAAGAGGCCCCGATGGTAAAGGCCAGCAGTTTGTATTTCAGGATGTTGATGCCCATGATCCCCGCGGCGTCCTGATCCTCCCGCATGGCGATCCAGGCCCGGCCGACGCGCGAGTTGTTCAACCGGTCCGCCACAAACACGGAGACAAGGATGCCCGCGAGGATCATGTAGTACCATCGTGCGGGGCTGTCCACGGCGAACTGCCCCAGATAAGGCGGATCGATGCGCAGCAGCCCTCTCGGGCCGTTGGTGAGCGGGTCCAGGTTGTTCAGCAGGATGCGGATGATTTCCCCGAAACCCAGCGTCACGATGGCCAGGTAGTCCCCGCGCATCCGAAGGACGGGTATGCCCAGAAGGGCCCCGCCCCCGGCCGCCAGGGCGACGCAGCCGGGCAGCATCAGCCAGAAGGGAATATGGATGCCGAAGTGGGGCGATGCCAGAAGGGCGTATCCATAAGCGCCGATGGCGTAGAAGGCCACGTATCCCAGATCCAGCAGGCCGGCAAAGCCCACGACCACGTTCAGGCCGATGCCGAGCATGATATAAATGCCGATATCCCCCAGCACCTGGGTCCAGTAGTTGCCCACGACCGGAGGGACAAGCAGCAGGAGGGAGATCAGTGCGGCCGGATAAGCGCTTTTGGGTATGCGTTTTGTCATTCTTTATCTTATGCCCTCACCGAAACCACCTCACCCAGGATGCCCCTCGGACGGAAAATAAGGACCAGCACCAGAAGGCCGAATGCGATCACGTCCTTGTATTCCGAGGGCATGACCAGCACCCCCATGGCCTCAGCCATTCCCAGAAAAAAGCCGCCCAGCATGGCGCCCGGAACGTTTCCGATGCCCCCGAGCACGGCGGCGGTAAAGGCCTTGATTCCGGGGATGAATCCCATCATATGATTGATCTGGGTGTAATAGATCCCCACCATGACGCCGGCGGCGGCGGCCAGGGCAGACCCGATGATAAACGTGACCAGGATGATTCGGTTGACGTCAATGCCCATGAGTGCGGCCGCCGACTTGTCCTCGGCCACCGCGCGCATGGCCTTGCCCATTTTGGTTTTCTGGATGAACAGATAAAGCCCCACCATCAGAAAAACCGAGCCGAAAATGATAAAGATCTGGAAATAGGAAATGCTCAACCATCCAAATTCCAGGAACTCTTCCTCAATGATGTCCGGGTAGACCTGCATCCGGGCCTTGATGATCAGCATCATGACGTTCTGGAGAAATATGGAGGCGCCGATGGCGCTGATGAGGGGAGCCAGCCGGGGTGCGTTCCGCAGGGGACGATATGCGACCCTCTCGAGAAGTGCGCCCAAAAGGGAAGAAATGATCATGGCCGCCAGGAAGGCCGCCGTCACCGACAGGGCGGGATGGGCCTCGGCAAAGCCGCTGTTCGAAAAATAGCTCAGTACGGCGTACCCGCCGAATGAGCCGAACATGAAAATCTCACCATGGGCGAAATTGATCATGAAGAGAATGCCGTAAACGAGGGTGTAGCCCAGCGCGAGAAGGGCATAAATCCCGCCGATGGTCAGACCGTTAATCACCTGAGCCAGAATCACTTCAGGACTGAGCAGGTAGGACATGGTTATCTATTCCGTTAGCAAAAACCGGTCCTCAGGGAAAGGCAAAGTCGCTCGACTACGCCTTATCGGAAGTGCTAGCCATAAAGTGATCTGGAGTTCTGAGTGAGCTAACGTTATGGTGGAGCCGCGCTCTATATTTACTTAATTGTCAACAGATTCCTCAACTTTAGTCACTCTAGTCACTTTAGTCCCGCCTGAGGCGGGATTAGTCACTTATAGGAGACGATTTTTCCCAAGCCCTTTTTCGGGCAGGCCAAAGCCGGGCCTGCCGCGGCGTAGCCTTGGCGAAGCCGGGTACTATGGGCCCGGATTCATTATCTTAGCGGTTAGCTAAACAGAACTCAATCCTTTAAAAAAGGCCGAGGCGTAATGCCTCGGCCTTTTTTGTCATACAGTCCATGTGTGTCGGGTTAACGTTGCATCTTCGGTTAGAAGACCAGTGGTTTGAAAAACCGCTTTCCGTCTTCCTCGACCACCTTGTAAACCTTGACCACGGAACCGGTTCGGTCCCCGTGGGCATCAAAGGCGATCCGGCCGGTGATGCCGTCATAGCCGGTTGCGGCCACCGCATCCCGCAGGGCCTTTCTGCCGATGACGAGGCTGCCGTCCGCCTGCTTTTTTGCTACCTTTTCCACTGCCCGCATCAGGATGTTGGCCGCATCATAGGCCTGGGGAGAAAATGTCTGCCGCGGGCCATATTTGGCCTCGAAACGCTTGACCCAAACGGCGTCGGGCTCTTTGGCATAGGTAATATAGCATCCGTTGGTCGCCTTCCCGCCGGCCTGAATGAAATCCTTCTCCGTGAAACACCCGTCGTCGCTCATGAACAAGGTCTTCCGAAGCCCCACCCGCTTCATCTGCCTTGCCACCAGAACCCCCTCGGCGGCCATTCCGCCGAAGTAGATCAGCTGGGGCCTTAAGGGCTTGATTTTTGTCAACACGGGGCTGAAATCCTTGTCGCCCCGCGTGACGCCTTCAACGGCCACCACCTCGCCGCCGGCGTTTCTGATGTGCGCGGCGAAATCCTCGGCAAGGCTCTGGCCGTAGTCGCTTTTGTCGTGCAGCACGGCGACTCGGACCCATTTGTTCTTGATGGCAAAAGCGGCCGCCCGCTTGGCCTGGATTTTGTCATTCCAGCAGGTTCTGAAAAAAATGGGAATCCCCCGCGCGGTCAGTTCCAGTGCCGTCGAAGAAGGTGAAATCATGACCACCTTATATTTGTTGTGGATGTCGGAGGCCGGCTTGCTGCCGCCGCTGCACATGTATCCCACAAGGCCGACCACAAGCGGGTCATTGCACATTTTTTCCGCTATGGCCACGGAAGGCGGGCCCGCGCACCCGTCGTCCTCGGCCTGCAGTACAACGTCATGCCCCTTGATGGGGCCGTATTCCTCTATGGCCATTGAGGCGCCGTACTTGATATCGATGCCCAAACTGGCATAGTCCCCCGTCAGCATCGTGCCCATGCCTATTTTTACGGGCTTGCCCGCCGGAATGGTGATGACGCCCCAATCGTCCGCGTGGACCAGGGCCGGGAGCAAGAACAGGCAAACGGCGCACCAGAGGGGGAAAAAATTAGACCTTTTTTTCATGATCGTACCTCCTCTCCCAATCGCTTTTTTCTAACCTTGTCCTTTATGCGCTGAATATGACCGCGACCCAGGCCCTTGACCTCGCAGCCCAGTTCGAAGTACCGTTCGATTTTTCCGTCATCCAGGATCCCGAAACAATCCACCACCGCCAGGGGACCTCCGGCCATAGCCACCACCCTGTCCGGTTCCAGTTCCAGGTAGGGTTCGTGCCTTACCGCGAGCACAATGGCCTCCGCCCCTTTGACGGCGGTTTCCAGGTCCGCCGTCATTTCGAACCCTTCCAGGGCGTCCTGATTTCGGAAAAAGCGGGCCCAGCTTGAGCCGGAGGCGGGGTACGTGTCCTGTTTTTCGATTTCCCACCAGTGCTCCACATAGGGGTCGTGGGCCTTGACCTCAGCCCCCATCTCGGTAAGCTTCCGCACGATGATCTCCGAACCGCTGTAACGTGTGTCTCCCACGTCCTCCCGGTAGGACGCCCCGAGAAGGGTGATGCGGGATGCCGCCACGATGCGACCCATGTTTCTGAGCGCATCCCTGATCAGCTGCGCCGCGTGAAGCGCCCTTGTGTCGTTGATGTCTATTGCCATGGGGGTGATTTTGAAGATGTCGTTGTCAAACCCCATAAGGTGCTTGTACGCCCAAACACCCAGGGCGCCGTCCTTGGGAAGGCAGTACCCGCCGATGCCGGGCCCGGGAAAGATCATGTTGTCGTGGGTCGGCCGGACCTTGATGGCCTGGATGACTTTGATGAGATCGACCCCGTTGGTCTCGGCGTATCGGCTCCATTCATCCATGAACGCCAGGATGGTCGCTCGGTAGCTGTTCTCTACAATCTTGCATGTTTCGCTCTCGATAGGTCGGTCCAGCACCGTGAGGGGAAAATTCTCCACATTGAGGACTTCGCTCAAAAAACGCGTCACGATGTCTTTGCTTTTCGCGTTGATGCCGCTGCACACCCGCCAGAAATCCCTGACGGAACGGACGTATTCCCTTCCCGGCATCACCCTTTCAAAGCTATGGGCCAGCAGGGGATCGTCATCGATGCCCCTGGCCTTGAATGCCTTTTTGACAATGGGATAGGCGATATATTCCGTAGTGCCGGGGGGAACGGTCGTTTCGATCAGCACCATGCATTGGGGCGGGATCTTCCGGCCGATGATCTTGAAGCTTTCCTCCAGGGCGCTGATGTCCGCGTAACCGGTCTTCAGATCTCCCAGGTCCTGTTTCATGTAGTCGCACTGGACATCCACTACCAGGATGTCGGCCAGCTTCAAGGCATCGTAAGTGTAGGTGGCGATCAGCGTCTTTTTATCTTTTACGCACCGCTCGATCATGGGGGCCACTTCCGGGTCCTCCGCCTTGATAGGCGAAACCCCGCGGTTCATGAGCGGTATTTTCCAGAAACTTCGCGGGCTGGGCCGCTGCATGCCGATGACGAACTTGCGCGGCTTCCCCGTCTTTTTGTCCACTGCATCCGCCACCACGCCGGCCATGACGGCCCCGACAAACCCAAGGCCCATCACCACGACGATTTCATGGCCCTCGGCACGCTTTTCAGCGACGAGCTTTTCCAGCTTCTCGTACTCTTCTATGTAATCCGCTTCTTCCGGAATTTTGAACTTTTCCCCTTCGGGGCTGGTCGAGTGTTCCACGAGATGTTTGGTTTCCTTTCCATTTTTGGATGTGCACTAGTTAATGGAAACGCTTGGGAATGTCAAGAATGTCAAGCAGGTGATCGCGGATTGTGGACCCGGCACGAGGAGGCGAAAAGAATGGTGTAGACGCGGCTTTAGCCTCGATCCCGAGGGGTTATTGCGTTTTGCACAGCTTGGGTTGTAACACAGTAACCATCGTGGCATCAATCGTTTATTCCATCAATACTTTTTTCGCGAGCTTACGCCCGCTTTCAGTATCAAGGGTATTATCGATGCGGGATTTCAGGTCCGAGGGAGCGGGAGATCCGGTCTTCAGTTCCTCTTCGATCATGGCAATGGTGCACGCGTCCTGAACCGTTGCGGCATCGGCATTGTCGGTGGGCGTACCCCGGCGGATATGTTCGAGGATGGCCATCACCTCATCGGTCAGTTCCTCCCTGGCCCCCAGTTTTTCCAGGATTTCCCTCGCCTCGGGAGAATCGCCGGCACCGGCGGTGTGTTCCCACCCCACATTGTGAAGATACGAAGCGGTCAGAATAACCGCCGGATTTGCGTTTTCCCCTCTGCCGATTTCTTCCGCGTACCGGGCCGTTCGCCTTGCATGACCGATTTTTCTGAAATCCTGCTTGAAGAAGCGCTTCATTTCGATGGCTACCCGATCCTTGAGCAAATCCTCTTTCTGGGCAAGGAGTTCCGGAGAAAGCGTGCCGATACATTGCTCCGCGTACTTGCAATAGGAGGCGCAGCCGAAATCGAGCTGCGGGTTCAGGAATTTATGCCCGCATTTCCCGCATCGGCGGGTGGTGTCGTCCTTGAAAAACTCTACCTCCGCGTTGCACTTGGGGCACTTGACTTCAAAAATCGCGTTTTGTTTCCAATAGCGGCTGTCTTGTCCGGGACATTTCATGAATTGCACCTCCCTTGCGCCCTGCCGTCTTGAAT
>JAFDKD010000802.1 GCA_019307165.1 Deltaproteobacteria bacterium
TCATGTGGTGGACCTATCGGTATCTGCCGGCCCTCACCCGACTGGGCAATCGTTTCGCGGCCAGAGACACGCGCAAGAGATTTTGCCATAACCGTGAGGATAACGGGCACCAGGCTGAAACAGGCTGAGAAGAAGGGGGGAGAATCATGGCAAAACTTCATGGTGGACAGTTGGTCGTCAAGGCCCTTCAGCGGGAAGGCGTCAAGTACATCTTCAGCCTGAGCGGAGGGCATCTGCTCCGCATATACGATGCCACGATCGATGCGGGGATCAGGATCATCGACACGCGCCACGAGCAGGCGGCCGGGCATATGGCGGAGGGGTGGTCCCTCGCGACGGGTGAGATGGGGGTCTGCGCGGTGACGGCCGGGCCCGGGCTGACCGATGCTGTGACGGCCGTGGCCAACGCGAAGATGTCCAACAGCCCCATGCTGGTCCTCGGGGGTCGAAGCGCCCTCTTTGAGAACGATATCGGGGCGCTGCAGGACCTGGATCAAATGGCCCTGATGACCCCGATAACCAAATGGGCCGCCAAATGCCACGAAGCCAAACGCATACCCGAGTACATCTCCATGGCCTACCGTCACGCCATGAGCGGCCGGCCGGGCCCGGCCTACCTGGAGCTTCCCTTTGATGTCCTCTCGCAGGAAGTAGAAGAGTCGGATGTGCCCTTTCCCGAGAACTACCGTCCCAAGTACCGGGCGGCCGGGCAGCCCGAGGCGATCGAGGAGGCGGCCGGGTTGTTGGCAAAGGCGGAGCGGCCCCTCATCATCTGCGGAGCCGGTGGTCTCTGGGCCAATGCGGGTGAGGCCTTGACCGCTTTTGCGGAGAAGACCGGAATCCCCGTGATGACCCGATCCTACGGCAACGGGTTGATGCCCGACTCTAACCCGTTGACCATTACCGGCACCCTGATGGCCACCATGGGGCCCATGAGCCAGGCCGACGTCATTCTGCTGCTTGGAAGCCGTATCAACTTCAGCATGATGTACGGCCGGTTCTTCCCGCCAGGGGTGAAGATCATACAGGTGGACATCGAGCCCACCGAACTCGGTATAAACCGGGGCCCGGACGTGGGCATTCACGGGGACATCAGGGTGGTGCTGGAACAGCTGACACAAGCCGTTCCCGCCACGCCGGATCGCGCCTGGGGGGCCGACACAACCAAGATGGTCCAAGAGGTTACCGAGATGACCTTGGGTGCCATCGACATGGACTCCGTTCCCATCCACCCCCAGCGGCTGGTGTGCGACATACGGGAAGTGGTCGGCGGGGAGGGTGTTTACGTCTGCGACGGGGGCGACATTCATCTGTTTGGCGTCGAGACCTTTCCGGCCGAACGGCCCGGCAGCCTGCTCGCCACCGGGCTCGCCTTCGGGTGTCTGGGCGTGGGCATGCCCTTCGCCCTCGCCCAGAAGCTGGCCAACCCGGATCGAACCGTCATCCTCCTTTCCGGGGACGGGACCTTCGGGTTGAACGGCATGGAGTTCGACACGGCCGTGCGGCACGGGATACCGATCGTGTGCGTCATCGGAAATGATCAGGCCTGGGGGATGATCAAGCACGGGCAGGAAGCCATGTTCGGCTCGGACCGGGTGCTCGGTTGCGAGTTGGGTCCGGTTCGCTATGACCTGATGGTCCAGGGTCTGGGCGGACACGGGGAGTTCGTGGAGCGCCCGGAGGACATCAAGCCCGCAGTCGAAAGGGCAATCGCTTCGGGCAAGCCGGCCTGTGTGAATGTGTTGACCGATCCGACCATACCGCATCCGGTCTCCGTGATGGCGGCCGATATGATGGGGGCATACTGACAGGCTTCTTGCTGGAGCGGGGGGCAGTGCCATGGAATATTTCAAGGACAAGATTGCCATCGTCACGGGTGGGGCTTCCGGAATGGGCCGGGCCGCGTGTGAGCAGATGGGGCGGCACGGTGCGACGATGGTGGTGGCGGACATCAATCACGAGGGGGCGAAGGGGGTTGCCGAGTCGATCGTTGCCGCCGGCGGGAAGGCGCGGGCCGTCCATCTGGACGTGACCCAACGGGAGGATGTCATCAACCTCGTCAACGAGACCGCCCGGGAACACGGACGGCTCGACCTGATCTTCAACAACGCCGGGATCGGTATCCTGGGCGACGAGCGGGACAAGACCCTGGATCACTGGAAGAAGATCATCGACGTGAACCTCCTCGGCGTACTTCACGGAACGACCGCGGCCTATCCGCTGATGGTTGCGCAGGGCTTCGGCCAGATCGTCAACATGGCCTCCATGGCGGGTTACATCCCATCTCCGATGGATGCAGCTTACGGCACGACCAAACACGCCGTCGTCGGGCTCTCGGTTTCGCTCCGGGATGAGGCGGCGGACCTGGGCGTCAAGGTGATTGCTGTCTGCCCGGGATTTATCAAGACGCCCATCATCTTCAACACACCGATACTCAATGT
>JAFDKD010000803.1 GCA_019307165.1 Deltaproteobacteria bacterium
GGGATTGTCGGTTTCAAGAATCAGTCTGCCCGTGTACTCCCCGGGCGCCTGCGAACGGTCTTGGATCATCAGGATGAACTCACGGCCCGCCTTTCTTTCCTGGATTTGCCATTGGATCCGATCCTCCAAATCCGAGCGGATGCGGGTGATGCGCAACGGTTTTTCATGGTAATTGACCAGCAGGAGGCCCTCCTTCGGGACCTTTCCAAGGGGGCCCTGCAACGAGACATAGCCCCCCGGCTCAAAAGCGGCCAGCAGTTTCACTTCTCCCTCAAGCCGCAGGCGGACGTTGCCCCTGACCGGATCGTCACACCTCACCGAAACGGTTTTTTCAAACGGCCCCCTTAGTCGGCGGCTGTCGATTTCGACATGAATGCGTCCCGTCCCGCCGGGAGGGATAATGCGGTCGTAACGAACCGCTGAGCACCCTCATGTCGAGGTGACCTCCTTCAAGTGAAGGTCCTTACCACCCCGGTTTTCGACTCGGAAAGCATGTGACAGCGGTTCGCCTTCATAGACCGGGGCAAACTGGTGGACTGCGAGTTCCACATGGATCGCCGGCGGTCCGTCGGCCTCGGCCCCGGCCGGAAAGGCCACGGGACCATACGAGATCATCACCGCGAAAAACATTATGGAAACCTTAAAAGCTCGCCGTATTATATTTGACCGTGCCATGTTCCCGCCCCGGCCGATTAATGAATTTTGCATCGAATTTCCGCACCCCCTGACTGATTTTGAGGCCCCGCCGTTCCGCTGCTTCGGGGAGACCCGATTTTCCTAGCAGGAAAGGCCCCTATTGTCAAAACGCAGACGCTCAATCCAAATTCGACAGGGCCCTGATCGCTGTCTTCCAAATGAGCTTGATCTTGCGCCCGCTCGGCGTTATGATCCATGTCACGAACACCATAATTAGACCTCTCGGAAATTGCACGCCTTATTGAAATAAAAGGTTTTTAATGGTATCTTGTTTTATGCCGGCCATGGAATATGTGAGCGAAGCGAACTAAGTTCAAAACACTCGATGGCGGGCCGGAAGGACCCTGCAAGGCCCTATGACTGAAATGCCACATTTTTTACCCATGCCCTTTTGCAGAAAAAAAACGCTTTTTCGGGAATGCCTTGTTTTGATCCTGCTCATCTTCGCCCCGGCGGCGGTCTGCGGTGAAACGATCGACCTGAAGTTGAACGGAGATTCCCTGTCGGCCAAAATCGAGGACGCCCCCATAAAGCAAATCGTCCAGAAACTCCAGGCGAAGAAAACCATATGGGTAAAAGGAACGGAAAACCTACCCGAAACCAACCTGTCCGTGGAATTTGAGGGCCTTGATTTTCGCGAGGGCCTTGAACGCATCTTATCATCTTTAAATTATTGTCTTATTTATGGGACCGAAGGAAAGCTGGCCGGGGTTATCATTCTCAGCAACCCCGGCGCGAAGGCGGGTCCAAGCCGGAATAGCAAATCCTCGCTCAGGGAAAAATCGAAAAAGCAATCCTCAAAGCGATCGAGTAAACGTAAGCGATAGTGTTGTTTGAAATCGCGGTCGTTCATTATATTTTTCACAGCATATGTTTGTGCCTATTTTCACATGCATTATTTTTAAGCGGCGCAATTCGTAACTTTTTTCACAAACAAAATTTTCTCTTGACATACCATCCATGCTCAACTAAAACGCCCAATACATCTAACGCACACTTCAGCTACATAGTAGCTTCAAGCCAAAATTATTGATATCGTTGAATCCAAAATTTTCGATCAGGTTTTTCATTCGGTTTATTGGTTTGTTCACTTAAATTTGAACTTTAATTACGGAACAACCAGACGGCCGGGTCCTCCTCCGGAGTGGAGGATGAGAAAGCGGCATCGTAATTCCATCGACGGCGAAACTGAATAAGCGTTTAGCTTAAACGGCCTTCAGGCCCTGCAAGCAGTTCGTTGAGCCATTGATTCATAGATATTCATTATCTTAGTACGCAACCCGCGAACCCGCGAACCAACCCTAATCTTATCGCGCATTTGCTCCCGGCACTTAATCCGGGTGGATGACGAGGTTTGAAACATGATCGAATCCATGGATACCTTCCCCAAGGTTCTTGTTAGAAACGGTGAAAAATTCGGGACCGGCAAAACCGCCATCCGCGAGAAAGATTATGGCATTTGGCAGTCCTACTCCTGGCAGGACTACCTCGATCAGACCCGGGATTTTGCCCTGGGCATGGCATCCCTGGGGTTCAAACGGGAAACCAAAATGGCCATCATCGGGGACAACCGCCCCCAGCTGTACTGGGGCATGGCCGCCTGCCAGTCCCTGGGCGGGGTCCCCGTGCCGCTCTACCAGGATTCCATTGAAAAGGAACTCCATTTCATCCTGGACCATTCGGAGGCCAAATTCGCCCTGGCCGAAGACCAGGAGCAGTCCGACAAATTGCTCTCCCTGAAAG
>JAFDKD010000804.1 GCA_019307165.1 Deltaproteobacteria bacterium
TCGGTGGGGTTCCCTACCCGATCCATCAAATTCTCGATTTTTGAAAGGATCATCCCGGAGGCCATCAGCAGCGACACCAGCATCAGGGGAACCACCAGTTTCCAGTAACCGAAACGGGGCCTGGCACTAGTCCACCGCCGGGGCGGCAGATCTTTCCCTTCCGTCTCGTTGCGCCCCTCTTCATCAAAGCCCGGCTCTGTTTCGCCACCGGCATGGGGGGCGTCTCCTTCCACGGAAGGAAAACGGTGCCCGGAAGAGAGGTGTGCCGTCACCGCATCATAGGCGGCATTGATCTCTGCCAGTTTTTTTCCTGCTTTTTCCTTCAGCCGCAGGTTTCCGAAGAACCGGTCCGGGTGCCAGACGTTGACCAGGTCCCGGTAGTGCCGGTTGATCTCCTCGGCCGTCGCATCGGGAGAAAGATCGAGAATGTGGTAGCATTGCCGGATTTCCATCGCTACTGCACCTACGGAAATTGTTTCTGCTTACGGGTTTTTGCCCGTAAGCAGAAACAGCTGGACATACCTCGGGTCCAGATCGCTTTTCGATACCTTCCCATACTCGGATTCAATTTCCAGGAAAAGCGCTTCAAGGGTCGGTCCCAGTGTTGTGGAGATATCCTCCTTCAGGATACCGGAACGGTCCGACAGCCATGCCAGAAAGATCTCCTTCATGGTGTTGCGGATCCTGCGAGGTCTATCGCTCTCGATCCACAGGTCATCGAAAAATCGTTTGAAATCGGTCAAATTTATCGGGCCGAACGGTTCGGCAATGCCAAGATAATGCCGGGCCCAGAGTGTGAGGACAAGATTTTTGTAAGAGAGCGGGACAGGGGCGGCAAATGTCGGAAGCCGGATCTCCATTCCGGAAAGGAGCGCATCGAAAGCGGTGAGGCTGTGCAGCATCCCCTCGGTTTTGTGAACATCGGCAAGGGTGGCAAACTCCCTGTACAGCGCACCGGTTTCATAATTGTCAAAATAAAGCGGCCGTTTGACCAGAAGTCCCCCCACAACACCCAGCCACGCCTCGCCCCAGAACGTCAGCGGAAGGCCCCCGCTTTCCGCCCAGCTGCTTTTCCGCCAGGCTTCCGCCTGCCGCTTCATCTCCACGGCGAACCCGTACCCGACCCTGAAAATCTGAAAGAGGGGGTGCTTGATGATCAGGGCGGCAGAGAGGACGCCGTCCGCCTGCCGGTCCTCTCCGGTGATGCTTTCCAGACCGATGTCAAGGTATCCGCAGGCCTTCTGCACCACCGCCTCCAGTGCCCTTCGGTCCTTGATCGTCCCGCTGTCGGCCACCGCGATCCGGTTGCACAGGGAGGCAAATTCAATCTGTATCGGTTCCAGCTTTTCAGGGTCATGAACCTGCTTCAACGCCCGGGCGAACAGACTTCCCGTGGTCAATTTCCCGGAAAGATAGAGGGGGACGGGTACCGGAGCGTCCTCCGGAGGTTTGAGCCGGACATGTTTTTCAGCATGGGCCTTGAAATCCCCGGGTGTCAGGGGCCGGTAAATGCTTACGGCTTCTTCAAAGGGAAGAAATCCTTTTTCGGCGAGTCTCACGTTCCGCATCCGGTAGGCCTCTTCTTCATATTCCGAAGGAATGACGGCGCTGCCGATCTCCAGAAGGATCTTTTGATAGCGGAGATGGTCATAGTCTGCCATGCGATTGAGTAGCTGCAGCAGCATGGACCTTTTATCCTCCCCGATCCCCTTGCTTTCACCGGGAGCGGTCAGCAACCGGACGAAAAACGTGTTGTCCACCGAAAAAAAGTCATCCCCGAAATCGGACGGGTCCTGATCGTGCTCCCTGATTCTTATCTCGATGTTTTGAAAGAGGAAATATTCGGCCAGGTCCGTCGGGTGTTCCATGAACCAGCGCGTGAGGCTTGCGGGATCGGCGTGGTAGAACAAGGACACCCACTGCTCCGTGGAGCGGGTGTCGATCCTGTCCCTGTCCCAGATTTCCATGTCAAAAATAAACTCGCGCTGCCGGTCCGAAGCCATGGACAGCAGCGGCAATGCGTCTTCCGGACCAATATCCTTGACCAGCAGATACAGGTCTTCTTCGGGGAAGGAATGGACCAGTGCCGCCGGATGGGGGGCATCCAAAATCCGGTCCAGCGCCTTTTCAGCAGGCAGGGAGAAAACCTTTCTCCGTTCCTGCACCAGGCGTTGGATCTTTTCCGGCACCTTTTTGTCGAGACTCTTTTCAGACATTTTGCTGGTCCCTGGATACTCTTGTGAAACTTCATTTCCGTACTGAAAAAGCTGAACGTCCAACATCGAACATCCAACGTCGAATAAGGTATTCTACCATTTATACGATGAGGTGGAGCGACACGCGGCGCACTCGCCGCGCTGGCGCTGCGGGAGCGCCTGCGCTGCACGAGCGATCTCATCATTCGACGTTCATATTACGTATTCCGAGACTGATTCAAG
>JAFDKD010000805.1 GCA_019307165.1 Deltaproteobacteria bacterium
CGGGAAAAGGAAAAGTTTCTTACACGATTAGACTGGCCGCCCCCCAGGCCAGAGGCGGCGCTGACACCTGACACCCGACACCTAATGGGTGCATCACTTACAGGACTTGGACATTGCAAGGCCCCCTATGGGGGCGGGCTCAAAGCCGGGTCCTGTGGGCCTGGATCTTTACTCCATTTTATATGATCAAGGCAAGCAACGTTGAGTCAAAGAGGAAACCCCTATGAACATCATCCAGCTGAAAAAACTGTCCTATGATGAGGTGGCCAAGTGCAACCGGTGCGGTTTCTGCCTGCCCAGCTGCCCCACCTATATCATCAAAGGAAAGGAGGCCTATTCACCCAGGGGGCGCAACGCCATCACCCGGTTTGCCATCGAAAACAAACTGGAATTGGATGAAAATACGGAAAAGGCCATTTTTACCTGTCTCGGCTGCGGCGCCTGCACCGCGGTGTGTCTGTCCAGCGTTCAGACCAAGGACCTCATTTTTCAGAACCGCGAATGTCAGGTGGACGTGGGGTTTTATCCCAAAGTGGCCGAGAGGCTGGTCAGGACACTGGAAGACAGTCACAATATATCGGACGACGATCAGGAAGACCGGGCCGAGTGGCAGGAACTCATCAAGGAACTGCCTGAAGATGCATTTGAAAAGGAGAAGGCCGAGGTGGTTTTTTTCGTGGGCTGCGTGGCCTCTTTTTTTCCCATGGTCCAGAAGATCCCGGCCAACATGGCAAGCATCATGCAAAGGGCCGGGGTGGATTTTACTATCCTGGGAGGAGACGAATGGTGTTGCGGGTTCCCGCTCATCGGGGCCGGCATGCCCGAAAAACTGGCGGCCATGAAAGAACACAACCTGAAAAAGGTTGCCGATGCAGGGGCCGGGACCATCGTTTTTACCTGTCCTTCCTGTTACCACACCTGGAAGCATTTCTATGAAACGGAAGCGCGGCTGATGCACGCCAGCCAGTTTATCGCCGAACTCATCCGGGACGGGAAAATCGTGCTCGATAAAGAAGTGAAGGCCACGGCCACCTATCACGATCCCTGCGACCTGGGGCGCAACAGCGGTATTTTCGAGGAACCGAGGGAGGTGATCAAGGCCGTGCCGGGACTGAACTTCGTGGAACTGCCCATGAATCGGAAATTTTCCGTGTGCTGTGGGGGCGGCGGCAACGTGGAGATGACGGACCCGGATGTTTCCGCCCGGGTGGCCCAGATGAAATTGGATTCCGTAAAAGGTGTGGGGGCGGAGCTGGTGATAACGGGCTGCCAGCAATGCGTCAGGACCATGGGCACCAGGGCCAAGCGAGGAAAAATCGATATCCAAATCAAAGACCTGACCGAACTGGTGATGGACGCCATGAGTTGAAAGGCGCCCTTGTCAGGGCAGGCTTAGCCGCAACGGAGGAATCCCGTCCCCCACAACCTCAACCCCTGATTCTCAGAAAGGAAAGGCTGAACCATCATGGTGTATGAAGATGAAATGAAACGGCTTGAACAGGCCGAGAAAACAAGAAAACCGATCGACCCGATTTCGCAATCATTTTCCGGAGACCTGCCATTGGAAGGCGCCTATGCCATTTGCGAAGGCAACATCCAACGACGACTGGATTCGGGCGAGAAGATCGTGGGCTTCAAGGTGGGATTGACCAACATCGCGGCACGCGAAAAGATGGGGATGCCCGACTCTTTTTACGGCTATCTTCTGGATTCCATGGTGCTTGAAAGCGGCGTCCGTCTGAAACGGGAAGGATTGATCGAACCCAGGCTCGAGAGCGAAATTTGCTTCAAGTTGAAAAGCGACCTCCAGGGCAAAGACCTGACCGTTGATGACGTCATGATTGCCACCGAGGGCATATGCGCTTCCTTTGAAATCTGTGATGCGCGCATCGGCAACTGGGCGTGCGCCTATCCGGACTTTATCGCCGATAACGGGATGTCATGCCGGGTGGCCCTGGGGGGAACGTGGCATCCCGCGGCGGACATCGACCTGCCGAACGAAAGGGCCGTCCTGACCTGCAACGGCGAGAAGATCGCGGAAGGCGCGGGAGAATTGTCCATGGGTCACCCGGCAAAGGTCGTGGCGTGGTTGGCCGGCAAGCTGGCGGACAGGGGGAAGGGCCTGAAGGCGGGACAGATCGTCATGACCGGCACGCTGACGGGCATGACCCCCATGGAGAAGGGCGCCGAGTATGCGGCCGCGTTTTCCACCCTGGGGGAGGTGACACTGTCCGTCGTGTAAACGGCCAAGATGCCCCGGCATGGGATCGCATAGAGCAAAGAGCATGGCGCATGGCGAACACCGGCGATACCATCGGGTGTATTCTTACTAATTCCATTTACTTTATGCGCTCTGCCTTTTCTTACGCCTCTCGCAGACCCAGCGTTTTTGCGGGGATACCTCTGGATTTCGTCCCGCCCATGGGGTGAAAGGGCC
>JAFDKD010000806.1 GCA_019307165.1 Deltaproteobacteria bacterium
CCGATCCTTCCATCCCGCTCGTAAAGTACGACAGGTTCCGTCATAGGTCCTCCTTGGTGGGTTTACCCTGAGTTCTAACTGGGTTTTTATGTCATAAACTCCCGGGATATACAACGCCATAAACAGATAACCGATCTGTTTTCCCCGGTGTTTATCTTAATCCATTACGGCCCCTTTGCCGGCGGAGCCGACGTACTTTACATACCGGCGCATGAACCCTGCCGGGACCGTCCGTTCAGGGGGCCGGAAACCTTTTAGCCGCGAAGACAGTTCGGCCTCCGAAAGGGCCACATGGATGGTTCTGCCCGGTATATCGATGTCTATCAATTCGGGGAAACTCCAGGCAGATTAATCCCTTTGCGGGAATGGTGTCAACTTGGCGAGAGAAAAGTACCTTCCCCATAGACTCGAAACCAAAAAGCGCTCTGGATTTATTATCCGAAAAGTGCCAGTATCCCGAAAACATCACGAATGAGGCGAGGATTAGCGAATGCGTTGCCCCAAATGCCGATTCGAACAGACTGATACGAACACCGAGTGCCCGAAGTGCGGCATCATTTTCGCCAAATACCGCGCCACGCCCCCGCCATCCCCTGCAGTTTCCCGGGAAGAAGGCGTTTTCAAGAGGCTCCTGCTCGACGTTGAAACGGAATATAACGCGATCGCGTTTTGGGGACGGGTCGTGATTCTCCTGGCCCTTGCGGTCCTGTCATGGAAGTTCGCGGTCTCGTCGTTTTCGGGGAATGACAATCCCGGCGGTTTCATGCATTTCGTCAACCTGCCCTTTCACGAGGCCGGCCACATTCTGTTTCGCCCCTTAGGGTCATTCATGACAAGCCTGGGAGGAAGTCTGGGACAGCTGCTCATGCCCCTGGTGTGCGTCGCGGCCTTTTTGTTCTTCAAGAGAGACGCATTCGCGGCATCGGTCTGCATGTGGTGGTTCGGTGAGAACTTCGTGGATCTGGCCCCCTACATCGGGGACGCCCGGCGTCTTGCACTGCCGCTTTTGGGAGGAAACACGGGCGCCCATTCCCCGTATGGATTTCATGACTGGGAATATATCCTCACCGAGATCGGATGGCTCGGCCACGACCATGCCATCGCGGCCGCGGCGCGCCTGACGGGGGTCCTGCTGATGGGTCTTTCGGTTGCCTGGGGAGGTTATGTACTTTTCCGGATACACACGCGCCGTGTGGTGTGAAAAAACAGGGGGAAAGGATCATTTTTCTATCCAGTACTCCCCTTGCGTATGCGCCTCGTTGAGGCCGCTGCCCGGACTGAATACGACGGTTTCCTTCAGCGTCCCGCGGATACCGAGAAATCCGCCCGTCCCGCCCGTGATGGTCAGGATTCCGATAAACCGGCTTTTTCCCTTTTCGCCCGCGCCTTCAAAGGCGGCGCTCGTTCCCGACCATCTCAAAAATATTTTTTCTCCGGATTCAAGGACATATGTATCATACCCCCAGGCGCGGCCGTTGACGTCCATATAGTCGGAGTATCCGCGACGCCACACCTCTTTCAGTCGGATGCCCTCGAATGCCGGCGGGTTATGGGCGTAGGTGCGATGCACTTCATAGATCCTGACCTTGTGCCCCGGGACATCTCCCACATCGATGCTGTACTGCTGCGTGTATGTTGCGTCCTTTGCAGGCGTTTTGAACGAAACGGCATGGCGCGACTGCGCAACCGACTGGGTAGAAAAAAACAGGCCCAAGACCAGGCCCAACAAAACGACCATCGTTTTCTTGATTCCGCTTTCAGCCATGTTATCCATACCTCCCCTCCCGTTGTTGGGAAAAATATTCCCGGTGTTTTTTTACACCTGTCACTAAAAGCGGAATCATATGCGATTTAAGGAAATTGTAAAGGGAATTCCTGCTGGAATCCAGGCTCCCGTTTGGCTGGATCCCCGCTCCCGCACTTCATGCGGGACAAGCATGACGGGAAACAGGAAACCGGCCTATTCAGTTAAAATGCGCCCATCATTTGAGATATTAACTTGGATGCAAGGAAAACCCCGCCGATGCATATTAATCCCACAATAAGAAGAATCCTCATTTTTCGTCTCCTTTCGATCCGCGCAATTTAAATTTCATACGCCTTAGTCCAAAGTTTGTGTCACCCTGTCATTCCCCGAGCAAAATGTCGGAGAAGACCAACATTGGAGGTGGTGGGACTATTTGAACTGCTTCATGTTTCGTGCCAAAACCCGTGGATCGAAAAGGCCACTCATATCCCTGCTGTTGAACCAAATTTTTGTGTTTAAAAATATGGCTTCCATTTCGCCATACTTTGAAAATGCCGTCAAATTGAGGTCAAAAAAGGCTGGGAGGCAGGACGGGCGGCGATCCGAATTAGGGAAACAACCATCGGGCCGAGAAAAAATCCCCTGGTTCATGCACATCCTGATGTGCAGATGCACATCGGGATGTGCAT
>JAFDKD010000134.1 GCA_019307165.1 Deltaproteobacteria bacterium
TAAAATTTAAGTATTGACATATCGTTTTAAATTAACATCATTTTTTGAACCCTTGAACCCTTGAACCCTTGAACCCTTGAACCCTTGAACCCTTGAACCCACCATGGATGATTTAAACATCGCGGCCGTATGTATGCGCGCCGAACCGGGGCGCATCGAACAAAACCTTGAGCGCATCCGGAACTCGGCGATGAAGGCCGCGGCGGCCGGCGCCGACGTGGTCTGTTTTCCGGAGCTTTCCGTCACGGGATACGCGGTCAATGATCCCGAGGAGCTCTGCAGCGGACGGGAACCCGGGGAGTTGACGGCGCAGCTACAGGATATGGCAAAAGCCGCCGGGGTGGCCCTCATCGCCGGGCTGGTGGAAACATCCGTCGGCAGGAAACCTTATATCACCCAGGTGCTGGTGTGTCCGGACGGCCTGGTGGGACGGCATAGAAAGACCCACTTATCGCCCATGGAACGAAACGTCTTCAGCGCCGGTGAAGACATCGGGGTCTTCTCGTACGGAAACACAACATTCGGCATCCAACTCTGTTATGAAGCCCACTTTCCGGAGATCAGCACGGTAATGGCCCTGAAAGGCGCCGAACTGGTGTTTATCCCCCATGCATCCCCCAGGGGCGACGGCGAGGAAAAGCTTGGCAGCTGGATGCGGCACCTGACCGCGAGGGCTTTTGACAACGGCATGTTCGTGGTGGCCGCCAATCAGGTGGGCGAAACGACCCACGGGTTGTCTTTTCCCGGGGTGATTGTGGTGCTCGGCCCGGACGGGCGCAAGTTGGCAGGCTATACGGGGCAGAAGGAGAGGATCCTTTACGCAAGACTCAGGGCGGACGAACTCCAAGCCGTACGGAGCCATCGGATGCGGTATTTCATCCCCGGGAGAAGGCCCGAGTTGTACCGGCGCATCGTTGACGCGTGACCGTATAATAAACAAATGGCGAAAAAAGGAAGCCGCGCTTACCCCTTCTTCGCCATTTTTGTTCTTGCGGTCTGTCTTGCGGATTTAGACGCAACCGGTCGGCTTGGGCAGCCCGGCCATTTTACACGCGCCTTTACCCGGTCCTGATGGGAACAACTCGTAGATGTACTTCAGTTTGTAGCCCGTCACCTTGGACAGAATCCGGACCATGGGGGCAATCCCGTTTTTCTTGTAATACTCCTGAAGCACGGTGATGACCTTGTGATGCTCGTCCGTCAACTCTTCGATGCCCTCAGTCTGCTTCACATACTGCATCCAACCTTCGTTCCAGTTGTTGAAGTCGTCGATGAAGCCGTCTTCATCAATACTGAAGGTGCTACCTTCAAATTCTACACTCGGCATGTCAAAACCCCTCCTTTTTTGTTATAATCCTTTATATTCAGGTAGAAGCTACCTTAAGGACTAATAGAAACCGATTGAAGTTATCAAATATATTTCAGGTTAACAGGATTGTCAATCGTTCTTTTCGAAGTTTCTGAAAAATTTTTTCCGGCCCCGTGATACGCCCGCGCCACCCGCAGCAGCCGTTCGGCCCACCAGGGGCTTCCTCCCGCATGGAGGTGGGTATAGGTGGCCAGCAGGTTTTTTTTTCGGATGCCGTCCCATTTTCCGTCAACCCCATGCCCCCGCTCCACCCGAAACACGAACTCTACCTGCTCCCGCCCCTTCAGTTCCGGTTTGGAATAGTGAAATTCATGGCCCCTGATGCGCTCCCCCACCTCGAAATAGGGGTTCGATCGCTCCACCTCCAGGACCGTGTAGCCATGCCCCTGGGGGCGGGACTTGAGCATGAAATCCACGGGAAGTGCGCCCACCATGGGGTACTCGCACTCGTTCACATGGAGTGTTTCCCCCAGATACATGAATCCCCCACACTCCGCGTAGACCGGCAAACCGCCGTCGATGGCCTTTTTCAAGGAGCGCCTGAAGCCTGAGTTGTCGGCCAGGGCCTCGGCCTGGGTCTCGGGAAACCCTCCGCCGATGTACAGGGCATCCAACTCGGGCAGCTGCGGCGCAACCAGGGCGTCAAGTTCAATGAGTGTGGCGTTTTTCCCGAGGCACTCGATGTTTTCCGGATAGTAGAACCAGAATGCGCTGTCGCGCATATAGCCGATTCGAAGGCGCTCCCCGGCAGGTGCGGCGGCCGGGCACGGGTTGGAGACCTCGGGGAGAGGCGGCGCCGCGCCGGCGTTTCGGGAAATTTGCCCAACCGCTTCCAGGTCGAGGTGGTCTTCCACGATCATTCGGGTCCAGGTCACGGCCTTTTCCGCCTGGCCCCTTTCCTGATGCGGGACAAGTCCCATGTGCCGTTCGGGAAACAGGTTTTCCTTGAGCTTGGGCACCGATCCGACAACGGGGATCCCGCAATAGGTCTCAATGGCATTCCGTATCAGCTGCTCCTGCCGCGGGCCCGCCACGCGGTTGAGAATGACGGCGGCCGTATTGAGGTCCGGATCGAACGCCTGGCACCCCTTGACAATGGCGGCCACGGTTCGGGTGGTCATGGTGACGTCCACGATGATGATTACGGGCGCCCTCAGAAGCTTGGCCAGTTCGGCGGTGCTGCAACTCCCTTCCAGGTCCATACCGTCGTATAGACCGCGATTGCCTTCAATAAGGGACAGGTCCGCATCACCGGAATGGCGGTAAAAGGAGTTGAGGATCTGATTCCCGTCCATCAGAAAAGGGTCCAGGTTATAGCAGGGACGCTCCGCGGAAAACGCCAGCCAGCCGGCGTCGATAAAATCGGGGCCTTTCTTGAAAGGGGCAACCTTCAGGCCGCTTTTCCGCCATGCGGCGGTAAGGCCAAGCGACAGGATGGTCTTACCCGAGCCCCCTTTCAGGGCGGCGATGACGATGCGCGGCGAATTCGTAAACATGGGCGTTTCCATCGGGGAGACATGCTCCCCCGTCCTTCATTTTCCGGGATTTTTATATGAAAATTTGGACCACGGGTGTGGTGGATTGTCAATAAAAAAATGCCCCATTTTTTTATTGACAATCTTTTGGGGTTACGGGTATAAGCAGAGTCTTAACTAGTTGAAAACTAAACTAGTTCCAATATTCACAAGTAGTTACCTCCAAGCATGCCCCGTCTGCCAGGCGCTGGGCAATGGGGGAAAAGCGCGTTTTTGATTCAGACGGATTTGAAAACCATGCTTTATCGAGGGAGGAGGTGAATCGACACAAATCAACATTACTCCTTAGCAACGAGATCAGTTTGTCAAAATAAGGACAATCAAAGGAGGCATTTGTAATGGCATTTGAACCAAGAGAAGACCAAAAAGAGCTGAAATACGATGAGCTCAGAATTTATTCAGATGAGGAGCTGAATAATTATACGGACGAAGAGCTCAAGAACTTCAAGATCAAGCACGACATCCCCATGTGCGAAGACCTGGAGTCCGGGCCGTGGCCGAGCTTTGTGGCCGACGCCAAGCGGGAGGCCCTTCACCGGCGAAAACTGGCCGACGACCGGATGATGATCGAAAGGGACGTGGTGGAAGACCTTCTGGGCCAGCTGGAAGTCTCCTTCCAGGACGGTGAGTCCCACTGGAAGCACGGCGGCATCGTGGGCGTGTTCGGTTACGGCGGCGGCGTCATCGGCCGGTATTCGGATATGCAGGCGAAATTCCCCTCCATCGCCCATTTTCACACCATGCGCGTAAACCAGCCGGCCAGCAAGTTTTACACCAGCGACTATCTCAGGTCCCTGTGCGACCTGTGGGAATACCGGGGAAGCGGCATGATGAACATGCACGGCTCCACCGGCGACATCATTTTTCTGGGGACCTTTACGGAGCAGCTGGAGCCCATCTTTTACGAACTGGGTCATGTGATGCAGCAGGACCTGGGAGGCTCCGGTTCCAACCTGAGGACACCTTCGTGCTGTATCGGCAAGGCCCGCTGTGAATGGTCCTGCCTGGATACCCAGGCCATGTGCTACGAACTGACCCACTACTATCAGGACGAGCTGCACCGCCCCGCGTTCCCATACAAGTTCAAGTTTAAATTCGACGGATGCCCCAATTGCTGCGTGGCCTCCATCGCCCGGTCGGACATGTCCTACATCGGCACCTGGCGGGACAACATCCGCATCGATCAGGAAGCGGTCAAGGCCTACATGGGCGGTGAAATCGCGCCCAACGCCGGGGCCCACGCCGGAAAAGACTGGGGTCCGTTCGACATCGAAAAGGAAGTCATCGGTCTCTGCCCCACCCAGTGCATGTGGATGGAAGAGGGCAAGCTCATGATCGACGACAAAGAGTGCACCCGGTGCATGCACTGCATCAACGTGATGCCCCAGGCCCTCGGGCCCGGTCAGGACACCGGCGTAAGCATCCTTTTCGGCGCCAAGGCGCCCATCCTGGAAGGCGCCCAGATGTCAACCCTGACCATTCCGTTCATGAAGTGCGAACCTCCTTACGACAACATCAAGGAGAATGTCATCGAGCCGCTCTGGGATTGGTGGATGGAAGAAGGCAAAAACCGCGAGCGCCTGGGCGAGCTGATCCAGCGGCAGGGAATTTCGAGGCTGCTCAGCGTGCTGAATATCCCGCCCATGCCGCAGATGGTGAAAGAACCGCGCTCCAACCCCTACATCTTCTGGAAAGAGGAGGATGTGCCCGGCGGATGGAAGAGGGACATCGACGACTACCGCTCCAGACACGCGAGATAGGAGGACTACAGAATGGGACTTTCAACAGAACGACTAGGATTATTCAACCCCGATAAACCCATGGAAAACCGGCTCACGGACTTGGGGCCGAGGCATTTCTGGCAGTATTTTCCGGCCATTATCCAGAACAATTACGGCAAGTGGAAATATCACGAGATCCTGGAGCCCGGCATCCTGGTGCACGTTTCCGAAACCGGCGACAAGGTGTTCACCATCCGGGTGGGCGGATGCCGGTTCATGACCGTGGAGCACGTGCGGGAGATCTGCGACATCGCCGACAAGCACTGCGACGGCTACATGCGTTTTACCACGCGGAACAACATCGAGTTCATGGTGGACAGCCAGGACAAGATGGAGGCCTTGAAAAAAGACCTGGTGAGCCGCAAGCACGTCACCGGCAGCTACAAGTTCCCCATCGGCGGCACCGGCGCCGGCGTGACCAACATCATCCACACCCAGGGCTATATCCACTGCCACACCCCGGCGACTGACGCCTCTTCCATGGTCAAGGCGATCATGGACGACCTGTTCGACTACTTCCAGGGCATGACCCTGCCGGCCCAGGTCCGGGTGTCCATGGCCTGCTGCCTCAACATGTGCGGCGCCGTCCACTGCTCGGACATCGCCCTGCTGGGGTATCACCGCAAGCCGCCCATCGTCGACAACGAGGTCCTTTCCAAGGTCTGCGAGATCCCGCTCGTGATCGCCGCCTGCCCGACCGCGGCCATTTCGGTTGCCAAAACGGAAGACGGCGGGAAGACCGTCAAGATCAAGGACGAGCGCTGCATGTTCTGCGGCAACTGCTACACCATGTGCATGGCCCTGCCCCTGTCCGACCAGGAGGGCGACTGCGTCACGGTGATGGCCGGCGGAAAGGTCTCCAATCGGATCAACCCGCCAAAGTTCTCCAAGGTGGTCATCCCGGCCCTGCCCAACAACTTCCCGCGTTTTCCGGAAACATGCGACGCGGTCAAAAGGATCATCGAAGCCTACGCGGCCGACGCCAATAAATACGAGCGCATCGGTGACTGGGCCGAGCGGGTCGGTTGGGAGAGGTTCTTCGAAAAGTGCGATATTCCCTTTACGGAGCACCTCATCGACGATTACCGCTTGCAGTACGACACCTATCGGACCACTTCCCTTTTCAAATACACGGATGCGGCCTGGGAGGTCTCCAAGGCAGTGGGTGGTATCGAATAGCTGCTAACCCACATCTCACGGAAGGAGAAGATCATGGAAGACATCAAAAAGGCCATCCTGGAATTTGCCGAGGGCAGCAAGAAGACCAAGTTCTATTTCAGCGACATAGAGAAGGCGGTCCGCAAGACATTTCCCGACAAAAAGGCCAGGGAGATCAAGAAGGCCGCGACGGCGCTGATCAACGAGGAAAAGCTGATCTATTTTTCCACGGGCAGCAGCACCATGTATGGCCTGAAGGGACGGGGACAGACGGAAGACTTTTAGCCCGTCGACTTCCCATTCCATAGTCATCTCACATAAAACAGCAAAAGAGGTCGCTGTCCGGCAAGGACTGCGACCTCTTTTCATCTCATAGCGGGGAAATGGCCCTCTCAGGGCACCCGTTGAAGCGGGGGCAAGCCCGTCTTCGGGGCCATTTGCCAAATACAAGGTGACCGTCATGAAACATCCTCAGGATTCCGAGGAATTCATTGCAGAACACAGAAAACTGGCCAAGGAAGACATCGAGTGCGCCAGCGAGGCCTACAACCGGGGCGTGGCCCTCATGGAGCAGGAAAAGCTGGATGAAGCGGCGGAGGCCTTCAGGGATGCCATCGGCGACAGCGCCCGCATGTTTGAGGCCTGGGTCAATCTGGGGTACATCTATTTTAAGCAAGGGGACCTTCCCCAGGTGGTGGAGGCTAACAAACGGGCCGTGGAGATCGAACCGAGATACGCCCGCGGATATGCCAACCTGGGGTTTGCCTATCTCCAGATGAGCCGAACGGACGAGGCCATCGAGGCACTGGAAAAGGCCATCGAACTGAACCCGGAAATCGTCCAGGCCTACAGCAACCTGGTCAACGCCTATCTTCAGAAGGGCGACCTGGACAAGGCGGTCGAAACCGGCCTCAAGATGGTGGAGATGGCCCCGGATTTTGCGCTGGGGCAGAACAACCTGGCGGCCGTCTATTACAACCGGGGCGAGTTCGACAAGGCCATCGCGCATGCGGACAAGGCCGCGGCGCTCGGGTTCGACGTCCACCCGGAGTTTCTAAAACGGCTGGAACCCCATCGGGAGTAAAGAATCCGGGCCAAAAGGACCCGGCTTCGCTGAAGGGCAGCTACGCCGCGGCAGGCCCTGCTTTTAGGTCGCCCCCATAGGGGGCCGTTCATATAGGCTGAGGTCAAGGTTAAGGTTGATAAAAATGATAGGTTAAGGTTAAGGCTAAGGTTGAGGAAGGGTTCACAGAATGTATAACTCATTTGAAGATCGAATCATTTCATCACTCAATCAA
>JAFDKD010000135.1 GCA_019307165.1 Deltaproteobacteria bacterium
GGCCCTGATCGAGGTATCCAAGGGCTGCGCCTCCACGGGCGTAATCATGTCGGTGAACAACTCCCTGTACTGCTTTCCAGTGGATGCCTACGGCACGGATGAACAGAAGAAAAAATACCTCTATCCCTGCGCATCGGGCGAAAAAATCGGCTGCTACGGCTTGACCGAAGCGGGCGCGGGATCCGACCCCGCCGGCATGCTGACCGTCGCGGTCAAGGACGGCGATGGGTGGGTGATCAACGGGGAGAAAAAGTTTATTACCAACGGCAATGTCTCAGGCTACGCCGTGATCGCTGCGGTCACTGAAAAGGGAAAGGGGTACAAAGGCATCAGCTCCTTTGTGGTGGATCTGGAAAATACGCCGGGATTCAAGGTGGGCCGGGTCGAGGAAAAGCTGGGGATCTGCGCTTCCGGCACGGCCGAACTGGTATTCGAAGACGCCCGGTTGCCGGCGGACGCGCTTCTCGGCGTTGAAGGCGAAGGGTTCAAGCAGATGCTGACCACACTCGACGGGGGGCGGATCGGCATCGCGTCTCAGGCCATCGGCATCGGCCGCTCCGTCCTGGAAGAAGCGGTTGAATACGCCAAGACCAGGGAGCAGTTCGGAAAACCCATTGCCGCTTTTCAGGCGATCCAGTGGAAGCTGGCCGACATGGCAACCGAAATGGACGCGGCGGAACTGCTTACCCTCAGGGCCGCATGGCTTGAAGATAACAAAAAGCCCTATGAAAAGGCGTCGGCCATGGCCAAAATGTATGCGTCCGATGCGGCCATGCGGGCCTCGATCGAAGGCATTCAGGTGCTTGGCGGATACGGTTACTGTAAGGACTACCCCATGGAGCGCCATATGCGGGATGCCAAGATCTGTCAGATTTACGAAGGTACGAACGAGATCATGAGATTGGTCATCGCACGGAACCTGTTGAAATAACAGTGAGCAGTGAGCATTGAAGATTGAACATTAAAAAAAGAAGAGACAGGATTGACAGTGTTTTCTTTTCATTCAATTTTCAATGATCAATGGAAAATTTTCAATGGATATGGGGGTATCTATGTCCCGGGTTTTCGACAAAAAGGTGTTTGAGGATATCGAGACCGGCAACCGGAAATGGCTGGGGGAGCTGGAAAATATTTTCGCGAACAAACCCGAACGGCTCGAGCGCTTTGCCACGGTGTCCGATCGGGAGATCAACCGGATCTACACGCCGGAGGATATCAAAGACCTCGATTTCGAAAAGCACGTGGGGTTCCCGGGCGCTTATCCCTACACGCGCGGCGTGCAGCCCTCCATGTACCGGGGGCGTCTCTGGACCATGCGGATGTTTGCCGGCCTGGGATCGGCCAAGGATACCAACAAGCGCTTCCACCTCCTGGTGAAGCAGGGGCAGACCGGGCTTTCCACCGCCTTCGACATGCCCACGCTCATGGGGTACGACACGGACGCTCACAAGGCCAAGGGGGAATGCGGCAAATGCGGGGTGGCCATCGATACCCTGGCGGACATGGAAGACCTGTTCGAAGGGTTGCCCATAGACCGAATCACCACCTCAATGACCATCAATCCTCCGGCGCCGGTGGTCTGGGCCATGTATATTGCCGTTGCCGAAAAGCGGGGCATCGACCGAAAGACCATCGGCGGGACCATCCAGAACGATATGCTCAAGGAATTCATTGCCCAAAAGACCTTCATGTGTCCCCCTAAACCATCGGTTCGGCTGATTACGGACACCGTGGAATTCGGGACCCGGGAAGTGCCCAGATGGAACACCATCAGTATCAGCGGGTACCATATCCGCGAGGCGGGCTCCACCGCGGCCCAGGAACTGGCATTCACCCTGGCAGACGGCATCGCCTATACACAGGCGGCAATAGAACGGGGACTCGATGTGGACGATTTCGCGCCCCGATTTTCGTTCTTCTTCAATTCCCATCTGGATTTTTTTGAGGAAGTCGCCAAGTTCCGCGCGGCCAGGCGTATGTGGGCCAGGATCATGAAGGAGCGTTTCAAGGCCAAAGACCCGAGATCGGGATGGCTTAGGTTTCATACCCAGACCGCGGGATGCTCACTGACCGCCCAACAGCCTTACAACAATGTGGTCCGGACCGCCATGGAGGCCCTGGCGGCGGTGATGGGGGGGACCCAGTCCCTGCACACCAACTCCCTGGACGAGGTCTTGGCCATTCCCACGGAGGAGGCGGCGACCATCGCCCTGAGGACCCAACAGGTTATTGCCGAAGAAACGGGGGTGACCAACACCATTGATCCCCTGGGCGGCTCTTACTTCGTTGAAGCCCAGACAAACCGGATTGAAGAGGAGGCGTTCGAGATTATCGATAGGATCGATGAAATGGGCGGTATGCTGGGGGCCATCGAAAAAAATTATCCCCAGCAGGAAATCGCTGACGCCGCATACCATTTCCAACGCCAGATTGACCAGAAAGAACGCACGGTTGTGGGCGTCAACAAGTATGTCACGGATGAGGAAATCCCGGTGGAAATACTGGAGATCGATGAAGCGTTGGAGCGCCTGCAGATCGAAAAAACCAACCGGGTGAAAAGTGAACGGGACGCAGCGACGGTCGAGGGGGCGCTGGAAAAACTGGAGGATGCCGCGTCCGGCGATCAAAACGTCATGATACCCCTCATCGATGCGGTCAAGTCGTATGCCACCCTGCAGGAGTGTTGCGACGTGTTTCGCAAGGAGTACGGCGAATATCGGGACCCGGGGATCTATTAGATTGAAAATTGAACATTGAAAATTGAACATTGGTGGATGATTGAAAACTGAAGGTGAAAAAGTATGGCAACGAACAGAAGAGTAAGGATTATGGTGGCAAAACCGGGTCTTGACGGACATGACCGCGGGGCCAGGATCATCGCAAGGGCCTATCGCGATGCGGGCTTCGAGGTGGTATATACCGGACTTCATCAGACCCCGGAAGAAATTGTCGAGGCGGCCATCCAGGAAGATGTGGATATGATTGGTTTATCCAGCCTGGCAGGGGCTCACAAGTATCTTTTTCTGAGAACGATGGAACTCCTGAAAGAGCGGGACGCTGAAGACATCGTCGTGGTCGGGGGAGGCATCATTCCCGACCATGATGTGACATGGCTTAAGAAACAGGGTGTGCGCGAGGTGTTCACGCCCGGCACCCCCCTCGATGCCGTGGTCAAATGGGTGGGTGAAAACATAAAACCGAGGTGAAATTAATACGTTATGAACAATGTAGTGGAAAAGATCGTTAACGGCGATGTGAGGGCGGTGGCCCGCCTTATCCGCGATATCGATGACGGCATGCCCGAGGTGAGGGATGTACTGAAAGCCCTCTATCCGTTCACGGGCAATGCGTATGTCATAGGCATTACCGGGGCCCCCGGCGTGGGCAAGAGCACCATGGTGGATCAGATGGTCAGTCATCTGAGAAAACAAGAAAAAACCGTGGGTGTCCTCGCCGTTGACCCGACCAGTCCGTTCAGCGGCGGCGCCATTCTCGGAGACAGGATCCGCATGCAAAGGCACAGCATGGATCAGGGCGTGTTTATCCGATCCATGGCCACGCGCGGTCATTTTGGGGGCCTTACACAGTCCACCAGGAGCGCCATCGACGTGCTGGATGCCATGGGAAAAGATGTGATCATCGTCGAAACCGTGGGGGTCGGCCAGGACGAGGTGGATGTTGTGAAAAGCGCCCACACCACGGTCATCGTGGTTGTTCCGGGTATGGGGGACGACATTCAGGCCATCAAAGCCGGCATCCTTGAAGTCGGCGATATTTTTGTCATCAATAAGGCGGATCGGGAAGGATCCGACAAAACCATGAGCGATCTTCGAATGATGATCAACATGGACCACAAAAAATATGACGAAGGCTCCTGGAAACCGCCCATAATGAAGGCCCAGGCCGTTTTCGATCAAGGCGTGGCGGAAATGATCGACGAAATCGACGCGCATCGGAATTACCTTGTGGAGTCCGGGATCGGTCTGTCCATACGAAAAAGGCCGGACAAAGTCCGGGATGAGCTGTTCGACATGGTCAAAAGCCGCCTCATCGAAAAGGTGATGCAGGGAATTGCCGATACGGGCGAATTCGACCGGACCGTGGAGGCCGTTGTTTCGGGAGATATGGACCCCTATACGGCCTGCGACAATCTCGTCCTGCCGAAACTGGATTTCGGGAGATATGGACCCCTATACGGCCTGCGACAATCTCGTCCTGCCGAAACTGGATCTTTCGTACTGATAAACTTATCGAATGAAATCGGCAGCCATCGTGTTCGTTGTCGTATTCGTAATCGAATTCATTCAATTGCGCTCACAAGCCGTTGTAGGGCGGGATTTTACATCCCGCCGATGGTACCTGCACAGGCCAACCGATCTGCGGCGGCATATAAAATGCCGCCCTACAACACAACGATTACGACTACGATCACGACAACGACTACGAGCACCGTTTCGTTAAGCGAGATTAGTCACTTTAAATCCCAATCCTACGACCACGGTGGAGAGGCATGTCTAGTATTTTCTGGTGGGTCCGGCACCTTCAGCTTCTGATCGCCTCCTATGGATTAAAGGACCCCTTTAATTTCGTCATGACCTTTTTTGCGTCCAACCTGATGATCCTCATCAGTGCGGCCCTGTTGGCGGGTTTTATTTATCGCATCGTTGTCGCACTCAGACCAACCAAGGACGAATCGACCATGCCGGACGGCACGGATCGGCAAGCGGAAAAATCAGATTGAAAAAGGGGGAATCCATGACAGCCCGAAAAAAAAGTCCGCCCATTGGAAAACGTCTGCTCAAATTGCGGAGGGGCAAAAAATTGACCCTCAAACAGGTGGCCAACGAGACGGGACTGGCCCCCACCTATATATCCAAAGTGGAGAAGGGCGAAATTACCCCCCCGGTCTCCGCTCTGCTGCAACTTTCCAGGGCCCTTGAAATCGATTCGAGCACGCTCCTGGCGCAGGAAAAACAGCGCGCAACCAAGAAGTACGGTGAGGACTATCAGAAACGCACCGACGATTACACCTATGAAACCCTGACCCCTGAGGCAAGAAACAAACACCTCAAAGCCTTCCGAATCTTCATCGATCCCAAATCGGTGCACAAGGGTGTCAGTTACCAGCATGCGGGCGAGGAGTTTCAATACGTTCTCAAAGGCAAAGTGGAAGTCACCGTTGGGGAAAACAAAAACGTGCTGGAGCCGGGGGATTCCCTGCATTTCAATTCCGCCATCGTCCATAAACTCAAGAATATCAGTTCGGAAAAGGCGGAGTTGCTGGTCGTCCTTTTTACGCCATAAAAAGGACGACAGCTCATAGCTCAAAGCTGATAGCTCATAGTTGATAGCTGCCCGCTGAGGGCGCCGGTTTTTTGTTCTATGAGCGCCGCATCAGGCCTGTGGGCCGGTCGGTCTGATCGAAAAGGAAACGTCGAGAAAACAGTGTCGGATTTTATGGAGGCCCATTAGAGGTTTCAGGTGTCTGTGTTCAGGTGTCCCACCTTCGCTTTAACGAGGTACGGTGGGCAGGCAGGGAATACAAGGTGCCCCCGCACGAGAACGGCGGGAAACCAACCTGTCATTCCCGCATGATTTTGGCGGGAATCCAGATCTCCGTTTCGCTGGGTCCCCGCCAAATTCATGCGGGGACGACAAGAAGGGCGCGGATCGGTGATGCCGCCGCTTTTTGGCGTACTCGTGCTCAGCAAAGCGGTGCTCGTTGTCGTGGTCGTAATCGAGGAGATCATGCAGTTCTACCATGAGCAGTTCGACATCTATCGGGTTTCGCCCGAATACTCCGTTGAGAAAGTTGGGCGCCGTACGGCGATTACGACAACGACAACGAGCACGACAACGAATGCCCTTGTCTTGGCGATCTTTGCGTTCTTTGCGAGAAAAACCTAACCTCCGTGCAACCCGCAACCCAAGGAAATTTCATATGAGCTATAACCTATGAACTATCAGCTATGAGCTTGCGTGAAGGATAATCATGGCCTACGAACTAACCGAAGAGCAGCGCATGATCCAGGCGATGGTCCGGGAATTTGCCAGAAAAGAGATCCTTCCCACGGCCGCCGAGCGGGATCGCACCAAAACGTTTCCCATTGAAAACATCAAAAAAATGGGCGAACTGGGCCTCATGGGCATGAACGTTCCCACCGAGTTCAACGGCGCCGGCGCCGACACCGTAAGCTATTCAGCCGCGCTTCAGGAGATTGCCTACGCCTGCGCTTCCACGGCGGTGATCATGTCCGTACACAACTCGGTGGCCTGCGGACCCATATATCTATACGGCTCCGACTACTTGAAGGAGACGTTTCTCAGGCGGCTTGCGACCGGGGAAATGATCGGTTCCTTTGCCCTTACCGAACCGAGTGCGGGTTCGGATCCCTCCAGCCAGAGGACCCGGGCCGTCAGAGACGGAGACGGTTACGTCATCAACGGCGGCAAGATATTCATCACCAGCGGAAAGAACTCGGACCTGACCGTGGTGACCGCCTATACGGACCGGGAACAGCGGCACAAAGGCATCAGCGCCTTTGTGGTGGAAAAAGGAACGCCCGGTTTTTCAGTGGGCAAGGAAGAAGAAAAAATGGGCCTGCGGGCGTCCGATACGGTGGAACTGATTTTCGAGGACTGCCGCGTGTCCGCTCAAAACCTGCTGGGTGAAGAAGGGGACGGCTTCGTCATCGCCATGGCCTCCCTGGATGGCGGGCGCATCGGGATCGCCTCCCAGTCGGTGGGGCTCGGACAGGCATGCCTGGATGCGGCGGTGGCCTATGCCAAAGAACGGGTCCAATTCAACAAGACCATCTCCCAGTTTCAGGGCATCCGCTGGATGATCGCGGACATGGCCACCCAACTGGAGGCCGGCAGGCTGCTCACCTTCAATGCCGCGGCCATGCGGGACCGGGGCGAGAATTTTTCGGCCGCCGCTTCCATGGCCAAGGTGTTTTCTTCCGAAATGGCCAACAAAGTGGCCTATCAAGCGCTGCAGATCCATGGCGGCTACGGGTACATCGTCGAGTTTCCCGTCGAACGTTATTACCGTGACGCAAGGGTTTTCACCATTTACGAAGGGACCTCCGAGATCCAGCGGACCGTAATTTCAAACCATGTCATCGGAAAATAGTGTATCGCCGAAAATCGGCTCAGTCCTCAATTCAATATTCAACATGTGAACCTTCGAAAACCGGTTCCCTCAAATCGATAGTGAAGTCAAACGACCAAGAACCGGACCATCGTCTTGGAGATGTGATTTTCCGCCGGACCTCTTGGCGGATCCAGCTCACTTCATGGCCCGCATTTCCGGAACGGCACAGCCGGAAAACTCTGACCTGGCCCAGAGGACCAGGTTTTGCAGATGGAATAAAAAAGGGGGGGGAAGATGAACGTATCGAATCGTTTTTTCGTAATGACACTGGCAGGTATTTTGTGTCTTGGCGCAGCCTACGCGCTTCCTCCCGCAACTGTCCATGCGACGCCCTCATTTGACGATCGCTCCGCCTGGTTGAAGTCGGTTCAGAAAGACATTCGACAATCCCGCTACCATGTTCATCCACTGAAATCACCATCTTCCCAAAGCTATCGCGCCGCCAATCCCGCCCATCGTCTGAATGCCTGCTTCATGCCTGAGGGGGTCCGGGTATCGCCCCTTTCTTTTAAGGGTTCCCGGCAGTGGGAGTGGGGGCTTTCGCTAGAGAGTTACGGGTTCGAGGGTGCGCTTCGACCTGTAGATCCTCAATTTCCGGTCCCATCCGGGAACCGGGTGGAATATCGAAGGGGGCAATTGATCGAATGGTACGTCAACGACGACAGGGGGCTTGAACAGGGTTTCACGATCGACGAACCGCCTTCACCGGCAGGGAAAGATGAGGGAAGACGGATCATCATAAGAATGCGGGTCCGGGGAAATCTGGACGCCCTGGCCGAAAGACATACGGTACGCTTCGTGAATGGATCGGGTATCGGCGTACTGAGCCTGAGCAAGCTTTATGCGGTGGATGCCTGCGAACGGAAGCTTGACGCGGAGTTCAGGCTGCAAGGCAATGATCTGGACATTGTGGTGGATGCGGCCCTTGCCTGTTATCCCATTACCGTGGACCCCATATTGGCACGCCCGGGATGGGCGGTTTACAGCCGCCATGGTTTTCCCGTGGGTTCGGAAACAGCGAGCGCCGGCGACGTGAACGGCGACGGTTATGAGGATATCATCATCGGTTCCTGGAATTGCCGGAATGGCGAATTCGGCGAAGGCTGCGTCAAGGTCTTTCACGGGTCCGCGGGCGGGCTCGGGCTGACACCCGACTGGGAGGCGGAGGGAAATAGGGAAGATGCCCGCTTTGGCACGGCCGTGGCGTCCGCGGGCGATGTGAACGGCGACGGCTATGACGATGTCATTATCGGGGCGACGCATTATGAATATGATGAGGCGGAATTCCAATACAAGGGCGCCATATTCGTCTATCACGGCGCCGCATCGGGACTCAGCACCGTTGCAGACCGGATGGTGGTGGGGGACTCGGGCTGGTTTGGATTCGGAAGTAACGTGGCCTCGGCCGGTGACATCAACGGTGACGGGTACGATGACGTGATTGTGGGTGCACGCAATTACAGTAACGGCGAGTACAGCGAGGGCGCGGCATTCGTCTTCATGGGCTCGGCATCCGGTGTATCGGCCACCCCTTCCTGGTCTTTTGAGAGCAATCACGGGCATTGGTATATGGATCGGGTAAATGGCGCCGGTGACGTGAACGGCGACGGCTACGATGATGTTATTGTCGGCGCTCACAATTACAGCAATGGTGAGTCGGGAGAAGGGGCGGCCTTTTGTTTCTACGGCGCTGCCTCCGGGTTGAGCGCTACACCCGCCTGGACCATAGAGAGTAATCGGGCCGGCGATCACCTTGGTGGTGCCGTTGCGGGCGCAGGCGACATGAATGGCGACGGATATGACGACGTGCTGGTGGGCGCCTATGGGTACGAGGACGGTGAGACCAACGAAGGGGCGGTATATCTCTATTACGGATCACCCGCCGGGCTGGGCACGATACCGGGGTGGATGGCTGAGGGAAACCAGGAGGACAGCGGTTTCGGCATCCAGCTCTCGGCCGCCGGGGACCTGAACGGCGATGGCCACCCGGACGTTGCCATAGGGGCGGAAGGCTACGGCCGCGGCGAAGCGTACGAAGGGGCGGTGTTCGTTTATTACGGCGCTTCAACGGGGCCGGAACTCGACCCGAGCTGGATCGTGGACTGCAACAATGAATGGTGCGGCTTAGGCAGGGTGGCGGCCGGCGCCGGTGATGTCAACAGCGACGGCTACGACGACCTTCTGGTGGGAGCGCCGGGATATATGGAAGGGAGTTGGGGGGGCGACGGCGGCGCGGTCCTGCTCTATTACGGGGCCATGACAGGTCTCAGACCGGGCGCCGACTGGATGGGTTCCGAAGAGGTCGAGGAGAGCCATTACGGTCTTTCCGTGGCTTCGGCCGGCGACGTGAACGGTGACGGCTATGGGGATGTGATCGTGGGAGTGCCCGGCTTCTTCGATTATGGCGAAGATGAGATCGTGGGTGCGGGCCTGCTTTACCTGGGGTCCCCTTCCGGTCTGAGCGCCTCTTTTGACAGATATTTTTCAGGAAACGCGTCAAATGACTGGCAGGGGTGGTCCGTGGCAGGCGCGGGCGATATAAACGGCGACGGATATGACGACATTATCATCGGGACCCCTTTTGACAGCAGTCCCGCTCTGGCGTTTCACGGCAGGGCAGGGGTGTATTACGGTGCGGCCGATACGTCGGAAATGAGCGGTGTTGTGCCCGATTGGACTTTTGAAGGCACCCTGTCCCTGGGTATGATGGGCTATTCCGTGGCAGGCGCGGGCGATGTGAACGGCGACGGGTACGATGACGTCATCGTCGGGGAACCCGGCAATGACAGCGGGGGTACGGATGCGGGCAGGGCCTATATTTTTTACGGGTCCGCGTCCGGCCTCGGGGACACCCCCGACTGGATTAAGGAACCCTCTCAGGCAGGCGCCTGGTGGGGCGTTTCCGTGGCCGGGGCGGGCGATGTGAACGGCGACGCGTACGACGATGTCATCATCGGGGCGTTTTATTTTGACAACGGGGAAACCAATGAAGGCAATGCCTTTGTCTATCACGGGTCCGTCTCCGGCCCGAGCGCCGGCTTTGACTGGCGTGGGCAGGCGGACCAGGCCTATGCCTATTACGGCGGTTCCGTGGCAGGCGCGGGGGATGTGAACGGCGACGGATACGATGACGTCATCGTGGGGGCCGCGTGGTTCGACACCGGAGAGAGCGAGGAGGGCAGGGCGTTTATCTACCATGGGTCGGCGACGGGTCTCGGCGCCGTCCCGGCCGGGTGGGCCGAAGGCAATTTAGCTGCTGCCAGGTTCGGCAGTTCCGTTGGCGGCGCCGGGGATTTCAATGGAGACGGCTACGCCGATGTCGTTGTCGGCGCACCGGGTTACAATGACGGCCGAGACAATGGAGGCAAGGCGTTCATGTACTTCGGCGGACCGTGGGGGTTGAGCCGAAGGCCGGACTGGACCGCGGTGGGGGATCAAACCGACGCGCAGTTCTCATATTCCGTTGCAGCGGCAGGAGACGTTAACGGAGACGGATTCGACGATCTTATCATCGGTGCACCCTACTTTGATCTCGGCGCCGAGGACGAAGGCCGGGCAAGCCTCTATTATGGCGGCCCGCCGAATGAACTACTGGTCGATTTCGGTGAGCTGGGACTCTGGCACTATCGCAAACACATGTGGACCCTGTTGAATGCAGCGGATGCCGAGGACGTGATGCGTTATGGCCGTAGCGTTTTCGTGGACTTCGGCCTCTACGGCATCTATATGTATGACGGAAGCGAGTGGCGAGCCGTCTCGGCCGTGGATCCGGACAATTCGGGCAGGTCGATGCTTATATGGAAGGACATGCTCGTTGTGGATTTCGGGGCTTTCGGCCTGTGGGTTTTCGATGGCGCCGCCTGGACCATGCTGACCGCAATCGACCCGGCCTTCATGGGTGTTTTCGGAGACAGTTTTTTCGTGGACCTGGGCAGCCCGTGGGGATTATATGCTTATGACGGCGCCGCCTGGATATATTTGACAAATGCGAGCCTGGATACGGCGGGTAATAGAACGGCATCGGCCGGATCGGGCCTTATCGGCGATTTCGGCATTTACGGGGTATGGTTCTACCAGGAGGGGGTCTGGACGCAGCTGGCCACAGTGGATGCGGAATTTCTCCTGGTGGCGAACAACGTCCTTTTTGTGGATTTCGGCGTGTACGGTCTCTGGGCCTTCTTTGGCGGGTGGGGGCAATTGTCCGAGTCGAACCCGGACAACGGCGGAAACACCATGGTCCGCTGGCGAAACGGTGTTGCCGTGGATTTCGGCGGCTTGGGGCT
>JAFDKD010000807.1 GCA_019307165.1 Deltaproteobacteria bacterium
GGTGGTGGCCGTGCTGATGGCCATGAACGGGATCGGGTTGTGCCTGGCCCTCGTGCCGGAGTCCATGCTTGCCCTCTCGGCCTTCATCCTGCTCTTCGGCTTCGCCATGGGGGGCATCATGTCCACCCTGCCGATCCTGGTAGCGGATCTCTACGGCCGGGAGTCCTTTGCATCGGTCTCCAGGTTCATGAGCCTGTTCATCATCCTGGAGGTCGGAGGGTACATGCTCATGGGGCAAAGCTTCGACAGGACGGGATCGTATGATAGGGCCTACGCCGTCTTTGTGCTCCTGGACTTGGTCGCGGCGGGACTCGCCTTCTTGGCATCCCGTCCGGCCTCCTCCGAGGAAGGGTGTTGAGGAGGAGATCGGTGGCTGTCCCCGAAAGGGCCCAATTATTTCTTTCAACCGATCGTGAAAGAGAGGCGCTGACAATCATGTCTTCCGGCACAAAACATACATGGACCTTTCGCGCCCGTTTCAGGCGGCATGCTTTCGGGTGGCGCTCGCAACAGGCGATCAAGCGTATCAAGGAAGCAGGTGCGGAAGTCAGGAAAGCGGCCCGCAAGGACCCCGTCCTGGGTGGCGAGGGAGCCGTGTTGTTTTTGGAAAAGATTTCACCGGCCATTGAGCGGGTGGACAGTTCATCGGGAGCAATTGGCACGGCGGTCAACAATGCCATCGATGCGCTGGTGCCGATCATCGCCAATGCGCCGGCTGACGGTAAGTTGCGTGATAAATGGTTGGAGCGTCTCTGGGAGGCGGTGCAAGCCGATGATATCCCCTACATCGAGATGCTTCCCGATCATTGGGGAACGCTCTGTGTTACTCCTGACCGTGCCTCGCGCTGGGCCGACGAGTTCATGGATGTGGTGCGGCTGGCATGGAGCCCGAACCCGGAATTAGGAGGCTATTTCAAAGGGACTGCGGCCTGCCTGAGCGCGCTGCTCAAGGCCGGACGAAATGCCGAAATCATGGAACTGCTCGAAAGCGCACCTCACAAGTTCTGGCATGATCGGAAATGGGGCGTGGAAGCCCTTCTGGCTACGGGCAAGAAGGCCGAAGCGCTCCGTTATGCCGAGGATTCCCGGGGGCTGAATGAACCGGATCTTAGGATCAGTGAAGCCTGTGAAGAAATCCTGCTGGCAAGCGGCATGGTGGAGGAAGCCTACAGTCGTTATGCCGGAGAGGCCAATCAGAAGACCACCTACCTGGCAACCTTTCGTGCCATTGCCAAGAAATACGCGGATAAGAAGCCTGTGGATATCTTGAAAGATCTTGTTACAAGCACGCCGGGGAACGAGGGGAAGTGGTTTGCCGCGGCCAAGTCGGCGGGGCTGTATGATGAAGCGATCGAACTGGCCAATCGTACGCCCTGCGATCCCAGAACCCTCACCCGGGCTGCCCGGGATATGGCTGAAACAGAACCACGATTTGCCGTCGAAGCCGGAGTGGCGGCACTGCGGTGGCTCGTTGAGGGCTATGGGTACGAGATCACCGGCTTGGACGTGCGGACAGCCTATGATTGCACCATGAAAGCTGCCGAGAATGCGGGCTGCAAATCTGAAACCTTCGAACGTATCCGCGAATTGGTTGCTGGAGAGAGCTTTGGAGAACGTTTCGTCACCAGGATCATAGGGCATGAGTTTGGGTTGAAATAGGTACAAGGAAATTACCGGAGGCAATGTGTCTTGACGCACTTATTGGCGCAAGAGGCCGTGCCTGCCCACACGCAGTCCGTCTTATGGTGCATCCGCTTGACGGTCCTTCCCGGGCCGGCTCTGCATCCAGGCTCTGACGAGCCTGGCTTCCTCGTAGCGCACCTCCCCCTGGAAGTGCTCCACAACGGGTTTGAGGCGCCAATCCTGAGAAGCCTCGAACTGTTTTGCGATGGCCTCGCACTTCGACGGATCGATGATGCTGTCCAGGCGGATGTCGCGTTGATCGGTGATGAGCCTTTCGACATGGGCTGCAATGGTCGATACGGCGAGGTTGCGGACCCTGGCGATTTCATCGAGGGTCAGCCCCCGGATGCAGTGCTTGTGTGTTTCTTCGACGGACTCGCCTTTTTCTCGCGTGCGAGACGGCTGAGACGGAAGTGATGGTTCGTGCCGGGAAGGCAAGGGGGGCCTGCCCGGGCCTGACTCTCCCAGGTGAGCCTCGATTTCTTCTGTGAACAATTCGCCATACCGGTCGAGTTTCCGATCGCCCACACCGTGAATCCTTCTCATCGCCTCCGGGGTTGTGGGAAAGCGGCCGGCCATCTCTCGAAGGGTCCTGTCCGAAAAAATGATGTAAGGAGGGACGCCCTGCTTCTGTGCGAGGCTTTTTCGCAGGCCCCTGAGCCTTTCAAAGAGAAGCGGGTCATAGGTTCCGGTTTCCGTAGTGCGTCTCAGGCCCTGGGCACTTTTTCCCGGGGGTTGTCTTTTTTCCCT
>JAFDKD010000808.1 GCA_019307165.1 Deltaproteobacteria bacterium
TTTTCCTTGACATTGAACGTTGTTCATGGAAACGAACAACGTTCAATGTCAAGGAAAAAGGAGGGTGATTATGTACGACTTTCTATTAACGCCCGAGGAACGGGCCGTGAAGGACGAGGTAAAGGAATTCGTGCGGGAAGAGGTCACCGGCGATTTTCTGCGCCGCATGGACAAAGACGAAATAGAGTATCCGCGGGAGTTCGTGGAGAAGCTGGCCGCGCGCAATCTGCGGGGCATCCGTTTCCCCAAGAAATGGGGCGGGCGCGGGTTGAGCTGGGTGGCGGAAACGGCGGCCAACGAGGAAATCGGCTGCCTCGGGATGGCCCTTGGCTGCGCCTTTACCATGCCCTCCATCGTGGGAGAGGCCCTGGACAAGTTCGGGACCGATGAACAGAAGGAGAAATACCTCCGGCCGTACCTGGCAGGAAAACTGGTGGCGGCCGAGGCCCTGACCGAACCGCGGGGGGGGTCCGATTTCTTCGGCGCCGTCACACGGGCCGACCTGAAGGGCGATCATTTCGTGGTCAACGGCCAGAAGCGGTTCGTGGTGGGCGCCGAGGGCGCGGATTTCTTCCTGGTCTACTGCCGGACCAACTTCGAGCCGAATGCCCACAAGTACGGCCGAATCAGTCTCTTGTTAATAGACAAGGGCCCCGGGGTGAAGACCGAGTACCTGTACAACCTGCTGGGATGCCGGGGGGGCGGCACCGGCAGGCTGGTCTTTCGGGACGTCAAGGTGCCCAAGGAAAACCTGATCGGCGAACTGCACGGCGGCGCCGTCTGCTTCAACCAGATGATGATCCCGGAACGGTTGACATCCGCGGGCGCGTGCCTGGGGCTGTGGGGCGCCCTGGACCTGGCCGTCCGGTATTCCAATCGCCGCAGGGCCTTCGGCAAGGAAATTCGCAACTACCAGGCCGTCAATTTCCTCGTGGCCGATTCCATTACGCAGCTCGATGCGGCACGGGGCCTTTGCTTTATGGCCGCAAAGGCCGTGGACGAAAATTCTCCCAGTGTCCGGCGGATCGTGAGCGAGGCCAAGCGGTTCACCACCGAGGCGGCATGGGACGTGGTGAACAACGCCATGCAGGTCATGGGCGGCATCGGCTACACCGATGTCTACCCCATCGAGCGCGCCCTTCGGGATACCCGCCTGGCCCTCATCTGGACCGGCACGAGCCAGATCATGAATTTGCTGATCCAGCACGAGTATTACAAGGAGGTGCTGAACGAGGCCTATGATCGCCGGAAGATGGAGCAGGACGCCATGAGCCCGGACGAAACCGAGCGCTGCTTTACCGATGACGACATGTGGCGGGTCCATGAGGAGAGTGGGTCGGAGGACGGATGACAGAGGACGACCGCAAAAGAGAATATCGAATATCGAACAAGGAATGTCGAAGTGAAAGGTGATTTAGAATTTGCAATTTAGAATTTAGAATTTGAAACCCAAAAGATTGAGAAGCCAGATTCAGTTGGCATTGTTTTTCCTGACACCTGTCGAAGATCCCGCCGCTGTTTGGCGGGGACACCTGACAGACCCGCAACCCGCAACACGCAACCCGCAACTCGCAACCCGTAACACGAAACCCATGACCGCAACCACACTGCACAGCCTCAAGACGGAACAGCGGGAAGCCCGACGGGAGTTGATCCTGTCCGCGGCCCGCGCACTGTTCGCGGAAAAGGACTTCCGGAGCGTGACGGCCCGGGAAATCGCCGGGCGGGCGGGTGTGAGCCCGGGCACCCTGTACCGCTACTACGAAAACCTGGACGAGCTGTTTCTGGACGTGTTCTTTGCCGGGGCCGGGGACATCACCGATCTGCTGGACCGAGAATTGAACCGGGAGGATGGCTGTTCCCTTGACCGCTTCTGCAAGGTCTACGTTGATTACTTGAATACCAATATGACCTTTTACCAGATGATGGGGCATTTCATGCTGGGAGGGAACTTCTCACAGGAAGCCACCGCCCGCCTTGATCCCGTCATGCGCCGGCTCCTGGACCGGGTGGAGCGGATTGTGGCGGAAGCGGGCATCGGTGACGACAAGCGACTGGTCTCTCATGCTTTGTATTCCGCACTGAACGGTGTCATGATCAGCTACGCCCGGTATCCGGGCAGGAGTACCGGGGAGACCCGCCGCCACACCCTCCGCCTGGCCGGGATCATCGCTCGACGGTTTGAAACAGGGTAAGCCGGAAGACGACCGCAAAAGAGAATATCGAATATTGAACAAGGAATATCGAATGGTGAGGGAATGCCCCTGTAGGAGCGGTTTTAACCGCGACTATTGTCAGGGTTGGGAAGAAAATTAGGTGGGAAAAACAGATGATCAATCCTATTTGTCAAGCTCTGGGAATAAAACACCCCATTCTTTTGGGTGGATTGTTGAATATCGGCACAGCGCCCCTCGCGGCTGCGGTCAGCGCGGC
>JAFDKD010000809.1 GCA_019307165.1 Deltaproteobacteria bacterium
TCAACGGCTCGGCTTCCCTACCGCCGCAATAGCGCTTCATTGCCGGAACTAAAATGTCGCAGATCAAGGAATCGGTGTCCGATTCCGTCACCACATGGACATGAAGATGCTCAAGTCCCCTCTGTTGATCGCAGGCATCTTTGACGTATTTCCTTGCCCATTCATGAAGGCCCCTGTGGGTAACGGAAACGGACAGAACGCAGGTCAGCCTGGCGTCTCGGGCCACTGTCCCCCGTTCCTTTTCATAGGCGACTGCCCGGTTCAGGTGTTCCAGCCCGTATGCCACCTCGTTTGCATCGGTTTTTCTCCCCACCTGAATGGGATGATCGTACCAACAGAGCTGAGGTTCTTCACGTATACGTTCCAACCCCGCCCTTTGCGATTCATCCAGGTCCGGATCATCCAAAGGGATTTCTATGGGCGGAACGGTCAGCAGGACATTGGCGCTGAAAAGCAGTTCCTTCATCGGATCGCTTATGGGAGAAGGATTCAGGCGGGTGATTTTCACATGTCTCTTTTTCCGCAGCGCGCGCCCCTGCTCGGTCCGATGTTCGAACAGGCCCGCTCCCTCGGGGAAAAAAACGCGCCACACGGCGTCGAGGTCATCCCGGTCGCGGGAACGCCCCGGAGAACCACGAAAACGTCCGCAGAGGGCGGTCACGGCCTCGCGAAACAACCTGTCTTGAGCGCAGCGCGCCTCGAATTCCGAGGGGACGAGGGCCAGCCCCGTCGATTTTGCTTCATCATGGAGAGGGTGCGATTTCCCGCACAGGCCGATGAGGAAAGCGGCATTGAGGTTCCTGCACAGGGCATCGGGGTGGTTTTCTTTTGGAAAAAACCGGCGAGCCGCGTCTATGCCCGACAGGGGTTCATTTCCGTTTATGCGGCTGAAAAGTCGGCAGGCAATGTCCTGGAGATAGGTACTCATATGTTTGTCACCCCACCACGGACAACTTCCGGACGAACCGCTTTCGAATGCCGTGCAGGGAAGCCTATTCGACGGCCGCGCCCTGGCGCCGAACGAAAAGGCGAAGGGTCACCAGGGCCTTGGCAACAAGCTTCCTCCCTTCTTCATGGACCACGACATCCGAAACCACGCGGCCTTTTGTGCGGCTTACGGTGCGTGCCGTTGCCGTCAGTGAGGCATTGTCCCCCGCCGGCGCCAGGTAGCTGATGTTGAGGGTGCTCGTGGCGCCGGGCAGCATTTCAAGCGGTGCGTTCGACGCCGAGACGATTGCGCCGGCCGTATCGATCAGGGCCGCTACTGCTCCACCGTGCACGATGTTCTCAAGGGTGACGTTTTCCGGTTTGAACGGTAGCCGGAGCCGCACCTTGTCCGGTTCGAGACTCACCAACTCGAACCCGAGCGTCTTTCCGAAGGGCGAGCGGACGAGGACATCATCGACAAACGCCCTGGTTTTCAGGTCAACCGCCGACATAGACTCCATATTACATGAATCCAGCAGGGACTATTTTTCCTTCCACTCCGGCTTGCGTTTCTCCTTGAAGGCCGTTATGCCTTCGCCGGCGTCTTCCGTGGTACAAAGGCGAGTAAAGGCCTCATTCATGTATTCGAAGGCCTTGTAGTAATCAAGGTCCGCCGCCGCATAGAAGGCCTTTTTGGCGATCTGAAGGGCCACGGGACTTTTTTGCGCCAGAATCGCGGCCCATTCGCGGGTTTCCCTGTCCAGATCCTCATCCGGCACCACCTTATTGACAAGACCCATGTCCAAGGCCTTTTGGGCGGAGATCAAATCCCCGTAAAACAACAACTCCAGGGCACGTTTTCGTCCCACGGACCGCGTGACCGGCACCACGGGCCCAATACAGTTCAGGCCGACGTTGATGGCGGTAAGGCCCAGACGCGCCTTTTCTCCGGCCACGGCAAGGTCGGCCGCCGCCGCCAGACCGGCCCCGTTTGCAGCCGCAACGCCATGGACCTGAGCGATAACAGGCTTTTTCATGCGGCTGATGAAGACCAGCGCGTTTTCCATGCACTCGACCCATTCACGATATTCCATGGCGCTTTTGCCGAAAAAATCGCCCACGTCGATCCCGGCGCAAAAGGCCTTGCCCGCGCCTTTTATGATGATAACGCGTACCTGGGAATCGGCGTCAAGCTCTCCAAGGGCGTGGCTGAGTTCGGTTGCGAGCGCTAATGTGAAGGTATTGAGATGATTCGGCCGGTTGAGGGTGATTACGGCGACGAAATCGTCTCCCTTCTCGACAATGATATTTTCGTAATCCACTGGGTTGCTCCTTCCCTTGGAAAAGTTTATCCGCGGCAGCCCGTTCAGACAAAACGATCCGCTTATAACGCATATGCAAGCTTTCTGTCAACCGGTTGACGAAACCCCTGATCACCCAAAAAATCTTTTTCTTTTCTTTGCGACCTTTGCGCTCTTTGCGAGATAAAAAAATCCCTATCCGCAGGTTTATCCGCCTCAGGCGGATTGTCGCCGGAAAATTGTGAAAAAGAGCCATTTCTGGGCGGACACGAGGGCTAAAACAGCGCATATATGAACGGCGCCACGGCGCTGGTTTCCGTAAATACGATCAACGCCCCCAGGAGCAGCATGACAATAACGATGGGGAACAGCCAATACCGCTTGCGGTATTTGAGGAACTCCCAGAATTCCCCCAATAATGATGAATTTGCCATATTTGTCTTCTCCAGGCCTCCGATGAATCTGAGGCTGTAGCATACCCCATTTGAAAACGGGGCTTCCGGGTTTTCAGTGGGTAGCAGGGTACTGAAAACCCTATCAATTGAAACCGGCAACATTCGTTGTCGTTGTCGTTGTCGTTGTCGTAATCGAGGAGATCATGCAGTTCGGTCATGAGCAGCCACAAATCGGTTATTTCCTGCCTGCATGATAGGCGGGATGTAAAATCCCGCGCTACAGTGATTTTTATGCGTAATCGATATTATTCGAAAACGATTACGATTACGAACACGGTCACGAATGAAGCCGCTTTCCGAGGACTTGATCTTTACTCTGCTTCCTACTGTAAGCCCTAAAGCGCTTTTCCTGGATCCAAACTAAAACCGCTTGGTGAATCTCTCCTTGGGCTGGGCCGACTCCTCTCTCTGCACCCAGTACGTGGACG
>JAFDKD010000810.1 GCA_019307165.1 Deltaproteobacteria bacterium
TGTAGCTCCGAAAACGCGCGGCCCGATGAATCTGCCCGTGGCCTGGAATGATCTGAGAATGGGCTTTGAGAGATGGGTTGGAGAAGTATCGTCCGAACAGATCCTGAACTAGTTTCCATCCGGAAATGAGCAAAAGGGGGACGTCCTCCTTTTCAGCAGCCTGCGAAAATCGGCTAAATACAGCCCGGCCCCCGAACCGCTTTCCACCATGTGGGCCTTCATGTCCGCTTTGGCCCCTTTCCCGATCGACCTGATTTCCTCGCGATGTTTCATCGCCCATGCCAGCTTTTTCACCAGGTCGGCCCGGCTTTCCGGTTCGATGAAAACGGCATTGACGCGGTCGCGCCAAGGGGAACCCGCGTTGTCCGGCCCCTTCACCAACAGCTGGGGTTTTTCAGCGGCGGTGAAATCCTGGCTTACCCCGTTGAACGCGATCCCGCCGACCCCGATATCGCAGAAGTGAATGTAGTCGAGTACGTTGACCCTGGGCCCCAGCAGGGTGACGGTGTCCTCCAGGCCGAGGCGGACGATAAGGCGCGCCATGCTGCGTTTAGTTTCCGGATCCCCGTCCCCCAGGTAGAAGACATGGAACCGCCCGGCACCGCTCTTGAGCAGGCGGCCGGCATGAATCAGATCGTATAGCGGCAGCCGGTTGAGGTTCAATTTCAACCGGTCGAACCTTCCTGCATACAGGACAATGAAGGCACCGGGCTTTCCTGCCAGGACGCGCTTCATATCTTCCGGAATCCCTCCGGGAGGCCGGTCTTCCACCAGCAGCGGCAGTTTGATGTACCGGGAAGGAAACTGTCGCTTGTTTTCTTCATTCCACGGGAAGGGGCCGAAGCAGTCGATGGCGGAGTCCACGTGAGCAAAGACATACCGGTTCAGCCATTCGGGCAGGAGACGCAGATCGCTTCCCCTGGCCGTGACCACGATCTTTTTTCGAAATATCCACTTGGCGGGCAGGGAAAAGAGAGCGGAGACCGACCACTGCGCGTGAATGATGTCAGCCCACCGGGCATGCTTCAGTATGTTCACGACAAAATGAAAACACAGGGCGGGAATCTGGGCGACCGCCAGCAGGGACTTCTGACGGTACATTGGGACGCCGGCGGCTCTGAGCGCCTGGAGCGATACCGGCACGAAATAGGGGAACCTGAACACCTCTACCCGATCGTGAACCCGCTCCCGCCTCTTTGCCCCAGGAAAATGCGGGGTTATAACCCTGACGTTCGCACCATTTTCAGCGTAGCCCAGGACCTCCGTAAACACGAATTTCCCGTCAAAAACGCCTCGGTCCAGGGCGGGGAAGCACGACGTGGCAACGAGAATGTTCATCGATTCGTTTCCTCCACCATGCCGAGAACGGCCGCCCGGTCAGCGGGCGGTTCGTATCCAATCAAAAAACCGTGTGCACCCTGTTCCGCCTGAAAAAGCGCGCAGTTGCGACCGGTGATGCTCTCGACGCTGAAGCCGATGTCGATGCCGTCGCATCGGACGGAACCCACCGTTCTGTTTCCCGATCGGGCTGGGACCGTCAGGGTGATGTCTCCTTCCGGCCGGTCATGGGAAAACACGAACGACAGGTCCTCGCCGTTCCACGCCATGCCTGAAAACCCGGCGGCATTTCGCGCAGAGAAAAAGTCCAGCACGTCTTGACCGCTCCAGATGGGAATGCCCCGGTCGACGGCCTCCTTCATCATGTTCCCCGCCCAGTCCTCCCCCGGGTCCCTGGCCCAGCGGTAGGGGTGAAAATTAGCCACAAACACGGAATAAAAACCGTTTTCCGCGGCATCGAACATATCTCTGACAACCCGGGCCGCCTCCGCCGTGGAAAGCTTCATGTCGCCCAGCTGGGTCTCGTCGGCCCACTCGGTCAGGAGCTGATAGGCGTTCAAGATGCCGCCGTCCGTTCCCACGAACCTCTGGGGAAGGCCGCTCCCCGTGAAATAGCCCTGCGGCCACTCATCGCCGGTTTTGGGGAGATCCGCCGTGTAGTAATAATTGAAATCCATATGCACGCCGTGTTTGGCCGAAATGCCGGCCGTGTCCGCCCAGCCGTACCAGAGGCAGGAATGATGCCGCGTGGACCGACCCGGCGCCCGACCGTAGCAGGCCCGGAACGCCCCAGCGCCGGTTCGGTAGGCGGAACCCAGTCCCGACGACGTGGGGTGCGCCCTCTCGCCGGTGTCGTCCACGTGAAGGCCGACCTCGTGGCCGCGCCGGATCCAATCGGTCACCTGGTCCGCGCCGGGATAATCAACCCCCCAGAATCGCCGGAGCAAACCGCCCCAGAAACCCCCAAACCGCCGGCCGAAAGGATCTTCCGCGCCCGGGAAATGCATCAAAAACATGCTCCAGCGGCCCCCATACCGCTCGATCGCTACGGTCACGCGCTCGAAGGCGGTGTATCCGACCCAGTCCCCGTC
>JAFDKD010000136.1 GCA_019307165.1 Deltaproteobacteria bacterium
AGAGACGAGAGTCTAGAGACCAGAGAAGGAACAGAGGTCGGAGATCAGAGGACAGAGGTCGGATGACGGACGGAAGTCGGATGACGGACGGAAGTCTAGAGACGAGAGGCTAGCGTAAGTTTATTAAGAAACCCTCGAAAACGTGGTGTATCGAACAAATTTCAATAGCATTTTCGACCCTTTAGGGATCAAAAGCTGGAAAATAAAATGTATACACTGAAATAGCGTTTATAGAAGTAGCTTCTTCGCCTGATTGTATTGCATGAAAATACATTTAAAATGTGAATAATAATGCGATTTATATCAAAAAGTACTTGACATGATGGAGTTGATAGGTTAATGTATACACTGATATGGCTACCCTCCAAAAGCGCAAATCCAGAGGCAAAACCTACTGGAGCATCGTCGAGTCCCGCAGGGTCAACGGCAAGCCAAGGCCCGTCATTCTTGCCTACCTGGGACGTGCCGAGGACCTTGTCAAAAGACTGACCGAAGGCATACCCCAGAAAGCTAAAAGTTATAGCCACGGCCATGTCGCTATGTTGCTTCATACAGCTGAACAGCTTCAAGTGGTAGAAACCATTAACAGGCATTTGCCCGAGCATCGTAAACAACTCCGAGATGGTTTTACCGTAGGGGGCTCTTTGCTGATGGCTGCCATCGGAAGGGCCTGCAGGCCAACAAGCAAAGAAAACTGGCACCAGGGCTTTGCCAGATATACGAGCCTGGCTTATCTTTCAAGAATGTCTCTTTCTAAACTTGACAGTCAGCATTTTTGGGACCAGATGGAGGCTCTGCCGCCTTCCGCTATCCCCCTTATCGAAGAAGACCTGATTCGAACAATGGTAGAAAAAAACAATCTCACCCTTGATACCCTGCTTTGCGATACGACCAATTTTTTCACTTACATCGCCTCTACCAACGAGCGTTGCAGCCTGGCACAGCGAGGCAAGAACAAACAAAAGCGAATGGATCTAAGGCAACTGGGGCTTTTGCTTTTGATCACTCGCCAGGACGACATCCCCCTTTTCCATAAAGTTTACGAGGGAAACCTTCAAGATCGAACGGTCTTCAAAAAATATTTTCAGGATATGGTTGATCGTTTCAAGGCCATCGCTGGCTCCCTGGAGGATATAACCATCGTATTTGATCAGGGAAACAACTCCAAGAAAACCCTAAAGGAGGTAGACAGCGCCACCTTTTTTGTAGGCGCCCTATCTCCGTATCATCACAGGGCCTTAATAGAGAAGGCCAACCAGTCAATGCGTCGCATATCCATAGGCGGCCGAGATTTAAAGTGTTACCGCACACGAACCTTGATCTGGGACCTTGATCTGAGCAGTGTCGTTTATATCTCGGAGAAGCTCCGTCAGGGGCAGATCCGAGGCATTGAACAAAACATTGCAAAGCTTTCTGCTAAATTGGATGAACTGAAAGAAAAGATCAGGATGCCAACCAGAAGGGGGCCCAAAAGGAACCAGGAAGATCTTGAGAAAAAGATCAAATCCATGATCTCTTCTTTCAGACTTGATGATCTCATCCATTGGACGCTTGGCCCGCTTTCCACAGATACTTTTGATTTGAAGTTCTGGATTAATGAGGATCAATTCAACACCTTAAAAGAGAACTGGTTTGGGCGCCGCATACTGATTACCAACCGTCACAACTGGTCTACTGAGCAAATCATCTCAGCTTACTGGGGACAGGCCCGTGTGGAATATGCCTTTAAAAACCTGAAAAATCCTTTTCACTTGGCCCTAAGACCCCAGTACCATTGGACAGATCAAAAGATCAAAGTCCACGCATTTATCTGTGTTATTGCCTTTCTCCTTTCCATGGTGATTTACAAGCAGGCCAGAGAGAACGCCGCCTTTACAGGAACTCCCCATAACCTTTTTGAAAAACTTTCCAATATCCGGTTGGCAACCTTTATTGAAAGCCCTTCAAAGAAAACCAAAGGGCGTTACAAGGCAACTCACCGTATAGAAGAAATGGATGAGGACATCTATGCCATTGCCCACGGCTTGGGCTTGACCGACAACAAACTGAAAACCAATATCCCATTCAGTGTATACAAATAAAAAGTCACGTTACTGTATATATTACAGTGGCTTATACCATATTTTGTGACTCAGCTTAGTAAAGTCTAGCTAGACAATTCCCTTTCCAAAATCTGCCCTCAGCCTTCAGCCTTCCGCCCTCCGTCCTCTGTCGTCTGCCCTCCGCCTTCTGCCCTGCGCCCTGCGCCCTCCGCCCTCTGCCCTCCGCCCTCCGTCATCCGCCCTCTGCCACCTTCCCCACCACATAAGGCCCGTCCGGCACCACCACCGGCTTCGAATGGGTGTCCAGAAGTTGACCAATCGTTTTCTGAAGATCGTCCACCTTTTCGATCCCCATCTTTTCAAGGTCGTCTTTCTCAAGTCCCGGCGAATAGACGTACACCTTGCCCGCGTGACCCAGGGCCTGGTAAATATTCTGGGCGCACCACTGATCGATGACAAAGTTTTCAGGGAGGCGGTAATCGTCAAAAAATTCCCGGGGGCTGCATACCGATCGCAGGATTCCGCTGAATTCGGCGCTTCCCAGACCTTCCCGGCACTCGCATGCCACCACGATGGCGCCCCCCGCTTCGAGAATGTCCTTGGCGCAGATCAATGCCTTGCTGATCTGATAAAACGTGGCATCCAGCGGATAACCGCCTCCCGATGTGATGACCAGGTCGGCCCGCTCGTTCAGCCGCACCGCCGAGTGGTCGTACACCATATCGCATCCCGCCCGGTGGGCCGCGTCAAAATCGCCGGCAAATACCCCACCGATCTCCCTGTCTCTGTTGATGACCACATTCAGGATAAAATCGGCCCCTGCCAGCCGGGTGACGCGGATGCCGTATTCGTGAAAAGGATTTCCTTCCAGGACGCAGTTTGTCACCATCGGGTGCTCTATCATCTTATAAGAGTGCATGAATTTCATGGTTTCGAAACTGGAAATACCCGGGAGGATCGCTTTCCGTCCGCCGGAATACCCCGCATAGAAGTGGGGTTCTATAAGCCCTGTCAAAATTTTCAGGTCGGCGTCCAGATACTGCGTATTGATTTCAATGGGCGAACCTTCGATCTCTTCAATTTTCCGATAGGTCTCCGGGCGACGGCAGTAATGGTTGACGAATGTGTACTTTTCCACGAGGTCGGCGCCGACCAGGGATTCCAGTTCTTCCCCGAGGTTTGGGCGGTGCATGCCCGTGGCAATCAGAATGATAATGTTCTCTCGTGCTATTCCGCTCTGTTCGAGGGTTTCCAGGAGCGGCGGCAGAATGATCCCGTTGGGGACCGGACGGGTGAAATCCGATATGACCACACATGCGTTTTTTCTGCCGGCAGCCAGTTCCGACAGGGGCGGGCCGCCGATTGGTTTGGCCAGGGCCGCCCGAACGGATTCGGCCGGGTCTTCGACCGCCTTCATAGGCTTCATTTCAAGCATGTTGACGGAATCGGGAAGCTCCAGATCGACCGTCCGCTCGCCGCACGGCATCTCGGCTTTCATGTCATCTCCTGTTTTCGGCCGTCCCCGGGGGATCTCCCCTTTAGCGCCCATGGCCGCAATCGACAATCATCAACCCCAAATTATCCCCCCTGCGTGTGGGCACGATAGGAAAATATGGCCATCGTGTCAACGCAGAACAGCGGTTCCAAATCCTCGGTCTAAAGCGGAAAAATTTCACACAGCTTTCCTGATAACTTCATGCTCTGTGCTCTCTGTGATCTCTGTGGTGAATTCTTTATTAGTGATTTGAGATTCTTGACACTTTAACCGTCATTTCATATTCTCCGCCAAGGATCCTGTTCCGTGGAATAACGGACGGCGCAGGATACCGCCGGAAAGCGGCGCCCGCCCGGCGCAACCAAAACGGACCCATTTCGTCCTCCGCTTCCGGCATTCCCAGCCCCAAGCCAAGAAGACCGGAGTCGGATTATGAAATCAACACCTTTCAACCTGGTCATATCAGCGCTTTTCAATGGCAGGAAGGGTGAACGTCCACCGGCGGTCAACCCCACGTCTGTGGCCTGCCACGGACTTATGGATGCCTGCGGCGTCTCTTTCCCCGAGGCCCACCTCAATGCGGATGCCATGGCCGAACTTGCGTTTGCCGGGCACGATATTCTCGGTTTCGATACGGTGATGCCCGAATACAGTGTAGACCAGGAAGCGGCCGCCCTGGGGTGCGACGTGGACTGGGGAGACCGGAACAAAATGCCGGACTGCAGGAATTTCCCCCATGAAGACTTCTCCGACATCGTTGTCCCGGACGATTTTCTGGATAAGCCTTCCATCCGCGTTCTTCTCGATGCACTGTCCATACTCAGGCGGCGCGTGGGCGGGCAGGTAGCCATCGTCGGGAAGGCCATGGGCCCCTGGACCCTGTCCTATCACATGGCCGGCACTCAGAACCTTCTGCTTCAGGTGGGCATGGGTGAAACCGAAAAGGTGGTCAACATGCTCCGCCAACTCATGCCCGCCACCATCGCATCCATAAACGCCCAGTTTCAGGCGGGGGCGGACGTGGTGGTACTGGCGGATCACGCCACGGGAAATCTGGTAGGGGCTTATCATTACGAGGAATTGCTGCTGCCTATTCACAGGGAAATTACCGCGCAGATATCGGGCCCATTGATCCTGCACGTGTGCGGCAATTGCACGGATCGGCTCGAGCTTTTTGCGGACGCGGGCTTCGATGCTTATCATTTCGAGTGGCAGGTGGACGCAAAGGAGGCGGTCGCCCGGATAGGCGATCGCATGTCCCTCGTTGGAAACGTCAATAACGCCCAGGTCCTTTACCAGGGCACGCCGGAAGACGTGTACAAGCAGGCCCGCTATGCCATCGAAGCGGGCGTCAACATGATCGGCCCCGAGTGCGCCATTCCGTTGTCCACACCCGTTGAGAACCTAAAGGCCATTGTGGCGGCCGTGAGAGAGGGATACTAGAACGTTTCCATCCAGAAATGGCTCTTTTTCCGATGAGTGGAGCCTCCGGCCTGGGGGGCGGCCCCGCTCAACAACGGCGGGATCTCCGCTACGCTCCGACAAGTCTAATCAGCAGGGAAACTTCGAGAAAACAGTCTCGGTCAGAGGGCGGAGGTCGGAGAATATCGAATAACGAATATCGAACAAGGAATGTCGAAGGAAAAGAGGCCTAGAGACGAGAGTCTAGAGATGTAAGGGCGTTATTCGTTATCAGTTATTCGTTAATAGTCAGAAGATTAGCGTTCGGAGCCTGGAAAGGTGTCAGGGGTCAGGAGAGCGGGGAGCAAGGAGCAAAATTGGTGTCCCGGCACGAGAACGGCGGGAAACCAACCTGTCATCCCCGCATGAATTTGGCGGGGATCCAGCATCATATCAAATCAAAATACAAATCTTTTTCCATAACTTTAGTCACTTTAGCTCGCTTCAGTCACTTTAGATCACTTTCAGGAGACCCCCTATGCTCATTATCGGAGAACGAATCAACTCGTCCCGCACATCCATTGCTCAGGCAATTTCGGCCCAGGACGTGCAATTTATCCAAGATGAGGCGAAAGCCCAGGCAGACGCCGGCGCGGATTATATCGATGTCAATGCAGGGACGTTTATAAAGGACGAATGCGAAAAATTGAAATGGGTGGCCGATACGGTCCAGGCCGCCACCGACCTGCCCCTCTGCATCGACAGTCCGGACCCCGACGTCATTCGGACACTGCTCGAACGGGTCGAAAAGACGCCCATGATCAACTCCATTACCCTTGAGCCCGCCCGACTGGAGGGCATCCTGCCCCTGGTCGCCGAACACGGCACCAAGGTCATCGGTCTGTGCCAGTCGGAAAGCGAAATGGCCGAATCCAAGGACGACAAGATGCGTCTGGCCGAGCAGTTGGTGAAACACGTGACCGATGCCGGCGTCCCCCTGGACGATCTCTACATCGACCCCCTGGTGTACCCCCTGGCCACCAATACCGAATCCGCCCTCGCCACCCTGTCCGCCATTAAGGGCATCATGAAGGAATTTCCGGGTGTTCACACCACCTGCGGCCTGACCAATGTGTCCTACGGCCTTCCCAACCGCAAACTGGTAAATCAAACGTTTCTCATATCGGCCATTACCCAAGGCCTGGACTCGGCCATAATGGACCCCACCAATAAAAGGCTCTACGGGGCCTTGAAGGCGGCCCTCATGGTCATGGGACAGGATGATTTCTGCATGAACTATGTGGGCGCCTTCAGGGAAGAGCGGCTCGAGTAACTGTCGAATCGTGCAGGAGGGTTCACATGCCAATCGTTGTACTGGACGGATATACATTGAATCCGGGGGATCTTTCCTGGAAAGAACTTGAAAAGCTGGATGACTTGTCCGTCTTTGAGCGAACGCCGCCCGAAAAGGTGGTTGAACGGGCAAGCGGGGCGCGCATCCTTCTGACCAATAAAGCGCCTATAACCGCGGAGACCATTGCCGCCTTGCCGAGTCTGGAATTCATCTCGGTAATGGCAACCGGATATAATATTGTTGACGTTGCCGCCGCCGCGGCGAGGGGTATTCCCGTCTCCAATGTCCCTGTATATGGAACCGATTCGGTGGCGCAATTCGTGTTCGCATTGCTTCTTGAACGCTGCCACCGGATCAGTCTTCACGATGAGGCCGTAAAAAGCGGAGAGTGGGAGACAGCGCCGGACTGGTGCTTTTGGAAAAGCCCTCAGACCCTGTTGCAAGGCAAGAATATGGGGATCGTCGGTTTCGGCAGGATCGGCCGCCGAGTGGGAGAACTGGCCCACGCCTTCGGGATGTCCGTACTGGCCAACGACGCTCGTCCGGAAAACCGGCCGGATTACGAGCCTTTCAGCTGGAAATCCATTGAGGAACTGTTCAGTGAAGCGGATGTCGTCAGCGTGCATTGCCCCCAAACGCAGGATAATGCCGAATTCATCAACGATGACCTGTTCAGCCTGATGAAAAAGGAGGCGGTTCTGATCAACACGGCCAGGGGCGGACTCATCGACGAAACCGCGCTGGCCCGGGCCCTGAACAACGGGACCTTGTCAGCGGCCGCCCTTGACGTGGTATCCACCGAACCCATCCGCCGTGACAACC
>JAFDKD010000811.1 GCA_019307165.1 Deltaproteobacteria bacterium
TGTACATCAGTCCAAAGGCAGATAGAACGAGCAGCACGGACAGCGTTCCGGACAGTGCCGTTGTCCAGGGGGACTGCCTTAGTCGCTTGGCAAGAAGCACTGTTCCGAAGACAAAACCCAGGCCGAGTAGAACATAGGGAAGCCGCAAATAAAACAGCTGCACGTTGTTGCCCAACCCGATAAAATCGGAATACATCAGCGGGGTGTGGAATCCGAATATGTCCGGGATAAAATAGGCTTTGTTCCCCAGTACGGCCAGGCTAAGGGAGGACAGGGCCAGCCCCAAAAGTACGACGGCTGCCTGGCTGCGGATGGTCATACCCAATACGAAAGACAGGCCTATCATAAACACCAGTGTGGGAAGGTTGATCGTCAGGAAATAAAGGAGGTAGGCATTGATGCTGAAGGGTGTTGCGGAAACAAAGAGATGGATCAGTACTGTGATCAGTCCGACAGAGATGTTCAACAGGATAAAGAGCCCAAGAATCCCGAGGAACTTGCCGAAAATATAGCTGGTATTGGAGAAGGACCGGGAAAAGATGACCTGAGTGGAATCCGTCCTCCTGTCCCTCTTGAAGAATTCCGTCGCCATAAAAATAACGATGATGCCCTGGTAGACATTAAAAAGCTTGAAGCTGAAAAGCGGGATGGATCCCGACAGAGACCGGAAGTAATAGGGAAAGGAAAAGGAGGGGGCTGCGATCACAGCCGTCAGCATACCCAGGATGATGAGTCCCAGAAGGGCGAATATGCGGAATCCCCAGGATCTCAGCAGAATTTTGGCTTCATACAGAGCGATTTTCAAACAGATCATTATAGATTTCATTTATTCAATCCTGACTCGTTTTCACCCACTTGACCGCATCGGCGGTGAGGAAGGCTCCTTTGCCCTTGTCCGTTTGTTCGATCGTGTTTGATCCAGCCGCCAGACGGAAGGTTCCCAGAAGAACCCATCCCTGGGGCGACTCCTGGATATTGAAATGGATATCCTCGGTCCCGTCCTCGTGATGGACGATGAAGTGTTTTTCTTCCTGTGCGGGCCGCTGCCGGTTCACTCCTCTGCCTCCATCCCGCTGTCCTCTGCCCATTCCCCGGCCCATTGTTTCGTTGTAAAAAAAGATGTCATAGCTGCCGTTTTCCGTGAGATTGACCGTCCAGGAGACCTTGTTACTGCCCTCTCCCACCTTGATCATGAGCCCAGTCCGGAGGATAGTGCCGTTAAAATTCTGATTGATGACCGGTGTCCAGCGTCCGGGAGGATTATTGGGATTGTAACCGAGATACTCCGCCTCTGTGCTTGAACGATTGAACAGCCGGCGGATGGCCGACCGGAGCCGGTTGTCCCCGCCGCCTGCCACGGCGAATCCCGGATCTTCATTGTCAATGATATATTCTCCGGGAATATCGAATTGGCCCTCCTCATAGGGAGTGGACCTGTCCCCTTCAAAGAAGGTCTCCACTTCCTCCGATCTCCGCTCCCACAGGGGCAGGTTCATGGTGGAGGGGATATTGCGCGAGATGGTTGTATCCATCTGCAGCATCAAAGGCTGGGTGTCAAGGAGGATGCCGATCTCCCTGGTCGTTTTGGGAGGGATGAGAACCGTGCTCTCTATCTCGAATAGCGATCCGCCTGCCCTCATCCCGCGCCGGCTCCGTCCCGAAATCATGCCGATTTTGACGATGCCCTCGGTTTCGGAGATGTTGGTGACGGGCAGGAGGACATTGAAGCGCCGCTGTTCCCCGTCCCGGACGGTGAACATGCCGATGGAACCGACGGTAAAGGCCGGGACCTGTGTTTCCTCGTACCAGGCGGCCATCACAGGTTCCAGATCAAATAAAAAAAAAAAAAAAAGGAATTGGAGAAATTCTTCCTCCGTAATGGTGCTGAACTTTTTCTCTTTAATAAAGGACAGGAGTTTTTTATCGAAGTTGTCCTCCTGGATGCGGGATTCGATGACAGTCATCAGATATTTACCCTTGGCCAGGATGACATCGTTGAGCTGGTCACCGTCCAGGCTTTCATCCTCCAGAAGTTCAGTCATGGAATGTCCGTCCAGAAGCCGGTTGGTTCTTTCCTGGTCGGTCAGACCGCCGCTCCGGTTGAAGCGGAAGCTGGCGGCGGATATCCGGTCCTGGAGCCAGGACTCCATGGCGGAGTGGAGTATAGGCCAGCGGTCAGAGGCAAGCGTGGATGTGAAAGAAAAATAATTCGGCAAAAGGTTGTATTGTGTGTCCACGTCTGATTCCGTCACACTGGAAAGGGCTGTGTCTCGCCCCCCCCTAAAGCCTCCCCTTTCAATCCCGGTGCCCAGGAGGTTATTGCGTACAAAGCGGGTGAAAAAAAAGTTTTGGATCTGAGCCGGGCTGGTTTCCGCCCCCTGGCGCCTCATATTTCCCCCTCTCCTCTGCATCATGCGC
>JAFDKD010000137.1 GCA_019307165.1 Deltaproteobacteria bacterium
ATCGACGGGGCCGAGACCTACCTGCACAGGGGCATCGACGCGGTGATGTTCAGGGTGCAGCCGGAAACGAGCCTGGATGTGACGGGGCCGGTGGATTTCGGCTGCCCGGATTAGTAGTGAAGACGTTTTGTTTACAACGAAGACCACGTGGTAATTCTATTCCATTCGTATCAAGATTTCCGTCGCATGCGATGCGGGCAAAAACGAGAGGCACGATGTGAAGATCAACGATTACCATAGAGAACTGAACCCGGAAGAAATCGAGCGGGGCGAACACCGGGACTTTGTTGGCGGAATGTGGGATGAGATCGGTCGGCTTCAGTTCGATTTCATGGTGGCCCGGGGGTTGAAACGGGACATGAGGCTGCTGGACATCGGGTGCGGCAGTTTCAGGGGCGGGATCCATTTCGTCCGCTACCTGAAGAGCGGAAACTATTTCGGGATCGACGGGAACCATTCCCTCATCGCGTCGGGATACGAAAAGGAGATGATTCCGTCGGGCCTGGCGGAGAAGCTGCCGCCGGAAAACCTTTTGGTGGACGCCGATTTTGCTTTTTCCCGGTTCGCGACCACGTTCCACGCGGCCCTTGCCGTATCCGTGTTCACCCACCTTCCCCTGAACCACATTCGGCTGTGCCTTATCAACCTGAGCAAGTGCATGGCGCCGGGCGCCCGCTTTTTCGCAACTATTTTTCAGTGCCCCGAAGGGCGCCCGGTGGAAGACCCGCTCACGCACACGCCCGGCGGCATCACGACCTTCTCGGCGAGGGACCCGTACCACTACCGGGTATCGGACATGGCCCGGTGCACCGGGGACCTGCCCTGGACGCTCCAAGCCATTGGCGACTGGGGACACCCAAGGGCGCAGAGAATGATTCGATTCGTGAGGACAAGTTGAAGGGGCGGACCGATTGCCAAAGCATAATCGGGATATTTGGTGTTTTTCGTGATGAAAACCTCCTGATATGAGGCGTTTGAGAGAGGCATAGACCATGACGGAAAAGGAAACCGGCAGGCATCGCGCGATCATCATCCTCGGCATGCACCGAAGCGGGACGTCCGCCCTGTCGGGCGTGTTGAAGCTCCTGGGCGTTGAACTGGGCAGCCGTTTGTTTCTGCCCGAGCCCGGGGTGAACGACAAGGGGTTCTGGGAACACGAGGGAATCGTTCGTACCCACGACCGGCTTCTTACGGCCCTGGACTCGAACTGGGACGATGTATTTCCGCTCCCCGACAATTGGTGGAAATCCGAAGCGGCGGCGCCCTATGCCGGGGAATTGAATGAGATACTTGCCGGAGAGTTTTCCGAGGCCCCCCTGTGGAGCGTCAAGGACCCGCGCATGTGCCGGCTCGTACCCATGTGGCTTGAACTGCTGGCCTCGCGGAAAACCGATCCCCTGTTTGTCATCATGGTTCGGGACCCGGTGGAGGTGGCGCGGTCGCTTGGGAAGCGGGATGATTTTCAGGAGGAGAAATCCTATCTCCTTTGGCTTGAACACGTCTGCGAGTCCGTAAAATGGTCCCGCGGGTATCCCCGTGCATTGATCACCTATGACCGGTTGCTGGATGACTGGCGATCGGCATTGGCGGATGTGGCCGGGGACCTGTCCATCGCCTGGCCGAAGGCCCTGGAAAGCGCGGCAACGGATATCGACCGGTTTCTCGAACCGGGGCTCCGGCATCACCGGGTGGATAAGACGCAATGGCAGGAATCCGTCGTTCCCCCTTGGGTGGCGGATACCTATGCGGCCGTGGTCGCGCCGGGTGCGCTTCAGAGCGGCCGGGTCTTGGAGCGGGTGATGGACTTCAGCAGCCGGCTGGACAACGCCAATGAGATCTATGGCGGCTGGGGAAGGCGTGTAGTTTCCTGTACGATTAATGAACTGAGAACCGGTTTTTCTCAGGCGATCGATTACATCGCGGAAAGGGACAAGGAACTGAAAGAAAAGGACGCCCTCATCGAGGACCTGAACGGAGGCTTGTCCGAGGCCATGAACCAGCTGGGGATACAGGATGGGGAACTCAGGCGAACCATCTTCGAACTGGGGCGGACGGGGGCGGATCTGGGCCAAGCCCAGGCGGACCTGAGGCACAAGGAAGCCGAACTGGTCCTCATGCGATCATCTCGGTTCTGGCGTCTGGGACAGTGGCTGCAAAGGTCGTGGATCGGCGGTTTGTTGAGGATCGTCTCCGGGCAGAGGAAACCGGGCTGATATGAATACGGAAAAAACTGACCAAAAGACCTATTTGGGAAAGATCGACCTGTCGGTCAAGAACAACTCCCACACCATGATGTACGATATCATCGTGGAGTCGGCGAAAGGCGGTAACTCCCGGATACTGGAGGTGGGATGCGCGGGCGGTTATTTCGGGGAGGTGTTGAAAAAAAGAGGGTTTGAAGTCTGGGGGGTGGAGATATCGCATCATCAGGCGGCTGAAGCGACGCAGCGGATCGATTATGTCTATGAGGGGAGCATAGAGGCATTTCTGGAATCGGACCCCGCAAAGGAGGCCTCTTTCGATTTTGTCCTTTTCGGTGACGTGCTGGAGCACCTGGGAAACCCGGTTGAGGTGCTTCGCGCCTGCGCCGACATCCTGGCGCCCGAAGGCGTGGTCCTGGCCTCTATTCCCAACGTAGCCCATATGGCGGTCCGCCTCATGCTGCTGGAGGGACGCTGGGACTATGCCTCCTACGGAATTATGGATGACACCCATGTGCGGTTTTTTACACGGACGTCCATCGTGGAGCATTTTTCCGCGGCCGGGTATACGGTCTCGTTGATGGATTCGGTGAAATTGCCCATAGACGCAGTGGGGATCGACGTCGACCGGACACTGCTGGCCGCGGTACGGCCCTATATCAACGATGACGAGCAGGATGTATTTCAATATGTGGTTGCGGCGAGGCGTTCGCCCACGGGCGCGGCGCCGAATGAAGCCCCGCCCATGCCGGGCGGCGGCCTCAAGATCCTCTGCCTTCTCCCGTTCGCCGACTGGTCGGTGGGCAATATCCGACTGAGAAATCCCCTTCAGAAGTGGGAGAGGGCATATGGCGGGAAGGTCAGGATACGGAGTATCTTCGAGTACGCGCCGGAGGACCTTGTCTGGGCCGATGTGGTGATTCTGCAGAGGGAGGGCAGCGCCTTTGTCGTTGGCCTCATTGCCGCCGTGAAACGCATGGGCAAGGCAACGGTCTTGGATATGGACGACCTGTTGACGGATGTGCCGTCCTTTCTCTCTGTTTACAAGCATACGATCAAGAACAGAAAGCATTTGGAAGAAGCGCTGCGCGCCGTTGACGCGGTTACCGTGACCACGCCGGAACTGGCCGAGCGGATGTCTGCCTATACTCCGAATGTCCATATCGTTCCCAACTGCGCGTCGTCATCTCATCTGCCCGCACGGCACTATGAAGCAAAGGACGACCCCGTAACCCTGATCGTGGCCTCGTCCGACACGGTCAGAGTGGAATTCATAGTAACGTCCCTGTCTCGTCTTCAGTCGGACCCGGACCTGAATGTGCGCCTGATCGGCATCGGGCCGCCCGGAAAATACCTGGCCGAACAGGGCCTGGAGATCGATGTGCGCGAGAACATGGACTATGAGAAATTCAAGGCGTTCCTGGCCTCAACGGATAATGCCGTGGGCGTGATCCCTTTGGACGATTCGGAATTCAGCGCCTGCAAAAGCGCCATCAAGTACGTGGACTATTCCCTGGCCGGCGTACCGGTCGTTTGTTCCGCGGTGAAACCCTATTCCCGGGTGGTTGCGAACGGGGAGACCGGGATCCTGGTGGATAACGATGAAGCGTCATGGTTTGAGGGAATCCGGGGGCTTGCCGTGTCGCCGGAGAAGCGGAAACGGATATCGGAAGCGGCGGGGGCGTTTTGCGCCAAAGAATTTTCCCTCGACATAGCGGCCGACAAGTGGCGGGAGGTTTTCGCCGCGGTGACGGCGCCCGGGAACGGCGCATCGGCATGGACGCCCGAAACCGGCGGATTCAGGCGGCTGACGCATTTTTTGTGGGTTCTGGCGCGGAATCTGGCGAGGCCCTCTGCGTACGCGCTGGGTTTCCGGATCGTTTTCGGCGAAGGCCGCATATACATTCGAAACGTTTTTTCACGGTTGAAGCGGCATCTTATGATGGCCCGATAGACCCTTACAGGGAGAATATCGAAAAAAGACGGGTTCCTTCCTTTTTTACCCGGTGCTTACAGGCGCCTGACATCCTGCGGTAATATATTTAACCAAAATGCTTGATGAAAACGCACCTCAAAGTGTCTGCGCCGTCGTGGTGACCTATTTCCCCGACGCTCTTTTCCCCCTGCGCGTGGCGAAGGTTTCTGAACAGGTGGATCACCTGATTGTGGTCGATAACGGCACCACCGGCCCGACCGCTTCCGGTTTTGGGCGGGTTTTGGTCCGACCGGGGATCACCCTGATCCGGAATGTCGAGAACACCGGGGTCGCCGCGGCACTGAACCAGGGGGTGAAGGAGGCGCTGTCCCTCGACTTTCCGTGGGTCCTGCTACTGGATCAGGACAGTACGCCGATGCCCGGAATGGTAGCAACCATGGTCGAATGCGGGCGGGCCTTTCCCCATGAGGCGCGGCCGGCGATCCTGGGACCGCGAACGGAAATCGAAAACTATGACGGAGATGCCGGATGGCGCCCGGGAGACGGGCCATGGAAAGAGGTCTCCCATGTGATTACTTCCGGGAGCCTGGTTTCGACTGCGGCATTTCAGGCGGTGGGCGGTTTCCAGGAAAGTCTGTTCATTGATTATGTGGATATCGAGTATTGTCTTCGTCTGAGAAGCCGCGGGTTCAGGGTGGTGCATGTGAGAGACGCCGTCCTGCGGCACCGACTGGGTCGCATCGCCAAACGGCGTTTCCTCCGGCGGACCGTCCACCCGTCGCACCACGACCCTGTCCGGCGCTACTATCAATTTCGCAATGCGTTGCTGGTGCAGCGGGCGTACAAACGGCATGACCCCGCATGGCGCCGAACCAACCGGCTCATTCTGATAAAAATCGCCTGCCTCATGCTGTTGTTCGAGCGGCGGCGGCTGAAAAAGTTCCTTCAGGCGCTCAGGGGGATCCGGCACGGGCTTTTGGGGCGGGCCGGAAGACATGGAGAAGTGGCATTTCAAGTGACTAAAGTTCCGAGTGAGCTAAAGTGAGCTAAAGTGGTGGAGGAGCTTCGCTCATCCATCATATTGACTCTCAAAAAAACCCTTAACTTCAGTCACTCATAACTCATAACTCTAGTCACTGAAAGGACTTGTCAATTGCACGGAACTTTACGGGCGCGGATTGATTATGGTGTCCTCCGGACAAAAAAGGTGCTCAGTGTCTGATCGGGTTACGGTCATCGTCGTTTACTGGAACGGCAGGAAATTCCTTTCCCGATGCCTGGACGGACTGCGGAAGCAGACCTTTCGGGGGTTTTCGACTATTGTGGTTGACAACGGTTCAACCGACGGATCGGTGGATTTCATCAGGCGTCGCTACCCGGAAATTGTGGTGATCTCTCTTTCGCGGAATATGGGTTTTTGCGCGGGAAACAACGCGGCACTGAAGCACGCGGAGGGGGAATACGTGGCCCTGATCAATAATGATGCGGTCCCTGATCCCGATTGGCTGATGCGCCTCGTAGAGGCCCTCGACGCGTGTCCCCATGCGGGTTTCGCGGCCTCAAAAATGCTTTTTCCCGGGAGCCCCGCCATCATCGACCGGGCCGGGGATGCCTATACGTGGGCCGGCGCGGGCGTGTTGCGGGGAAGAGGGCAAAGCGCGGAGACGTATTCCCGGATGGCGTGGATTTTCGGGGCGTGCGCGGGCGCCGCCATGTATCGATCCCGTATGCTGGAGGATATCGGGTGGTTTGACGAAGACTTCTTTTTGCTATATGAGGATGTGGACCTGAGCTTCCGGGCCCAATTGAAGGGGTACGGCTGCGTGTATGTACCGGACGGTATCGTGCGCCATATGCCGAGCAGCACGCTTCGCCACGATTCTCCCGTATCCGTGTATTACGGCCACCGCAACCTGGAGTGGGTCTATGTCAAGAACCTTCCGGCCGGGCTTATCGCCATGACGCTGTTTCCCCATGTCGTTTACGTCATGGCGTCTTTTTTTTTCTTTCTGGCAACCGGCCGCGGCAGGGCCTTCGTTAAAGCAAAGAAGGATGCCCTCAAAGGTCTTGGCGGGATGCTCGGGAAACGCAGACGGATACAGCGGGAAAGACGGGTGGACAGTCGAACCATACTGCGCCTCATGGGCAACGAGGTGCTGTTTTCGCGATTGGCGAGCAGGTTTAATAACCGCTAAACGACCGCCACCGGCGGCGGTCCCAATTGGGTGTTAACGATTATGAGCCCGAATCGCCGTAGGGCGGGATTTTACATCCCGCCAATGAGACCCGCAGGCGACAACCGATCTGCGGCGGCATATGAATACGCCTAAAACATGTGGTACAAGCTCCCGCCCTACAACCCAACGATTACGAGTACCGCTTCGCTGAGCACGAACACGCCGGAGAACGGCGCACAAGCACGAATGGTTGTTAACGTGATACGCCCCCTCAGGGGACGCGACCAAAGAAGGACCTTGAAATTTGAACGAAATGTCTGACAATCCGCTGGATATCATCCTGGTCAATTACAACAGTACGGATCATCTGTTGGCCTGCCTTGAATCCATTTTCGATGACCTGGGAGACATCCCGGCACGGGTGATCGTGCAGGACAACGACTCCCGGGACGGCGTGGACCGAATTCGGGAGAGGTTCCCTCGCGCCGAACTGGTGGAGAACAAGGCCAACCTGGGGTTCGCCCGGGCGGTGAACATGGCGTTGCGGTCCTCCTTAGCGCCCTATGCCCTCATCCTCAACCCGGATACCTATGTATCCAAGGGATTTTTCAGACCCCTGGTGCAATATATGGAGGCCCACCCGGAGGTGGGCGTTCTGGGCCCGGCGGTCATGAACGGGGACGGTTCGCTTCAGGGTTCGGCAAGGTCTTATCCGAGCCCACTGACGGCGGTTTTCGGCCGTTCGTCCATTCTGAGCAAATGGTTTCCCAACAA
>JAFDKD010000138.1 GCA_019307165.1 Deltaproteobacteria bacterium
ACACTTTCGTGGCATTTCTTATCTCATATATCGTGATGTTGTTCTTCTGGCCGTGGGCGCAAATAAACCCATTTCTGCGTCCCATCGAGGCCTTGCTATACGTATCCAATTTCGATTGGCGCGGCATCGTTTTGCTTGGAGGCGAATACATCAGAGGTTATAACTTGCCCTGGAATTATCTTCCCGAATATTTTCTGGTGAAAATGCCTGAATTGATCGTGAGTTGTGTCGGCCTGAGTGTGGTGTTGGCGGGCCGTTACCTGATCAGAGGCAGATCGGAAAATTGGAAACCCCAGGCATTTCAATATTTCTTATTGGTATTTGCGATTCTATTCCCTTTTATTTATGCAATCTTAAAGAAATCTACCCTTTATGATGGAATCCGCCATTTCTTGTTTGTTTTGCCTTGCATCAGTGTAATTTGCGGCGTTGCCCTTTCTAAATTGATTGAAATTCTTAAAAAAAGTTTGGTTTCAAGCAAAATTGTATTAAATTCAATTATAGTTCTTATTTTTATTCCTCAAGTATATGCGATCGTCAAACTGCATCCATATCAGTATATCTACTACAATGCCTTTGTCGGCGGTGTCAGGGGTGCGGAGGGCGTATATGAGACCGATTATTGGTGCCATTCTTACAAGGAAGCGGCAGCGCTCCTTTGCGAATATCTGAAACATACGGAGGGCAATTCATTTGGGTTGAAGGAATACCGTATCAAAATCAAAGGACCTGTGTATTCCGCTTCACATTATTTCCCCAAAAACCTCAGGGCCGTCAAGAAGATCAATCGAGCCGATTTTCTGATCAGTTGCACGCGGGGTGGGATGCATAAAAGCACGCATGGCATCCAGATCGCCGCGGTGGAGCGGTCGGGCGTTGTGTTGTCGGTAATTAAGGATGTCAGGACGATTTATTAAGTACGGCGCCGTGCAAAACCCCCTCAAGTGTTGTCATTAGGCAGGCCGTAATAGGCTTCATTGACCTCAGACGCTTTTTCATGGATTCGAAGGATGCATTCGGCGATGCGTTCAGCCTCGGCTATGGGACGATCAGGTTGCATGGGAAGACACAGGGTCGTCTTGCATGCGTGTTCTGTTGCGGATAATCCACCGGATTGTTGAGGAATATTCTGTTCAAGGAAACTCGGCTGCTGATGCAGGGGGGGGCAGAAGTAAGATCGAGAAACCACATTTTCTCTCTCAAGAGACCACGCCAGGACTTCAGGCGAAATGCCGAATTCCTCAGAAGCGAGTTCCAAAGGAAAAAACTGATTATTCGGCTCACACCCCTTGCGGGGCATGAAGAACTTCAATCCGGGCGCGCCACTCAAGCGCTTCCGGTATGCCTGTGCCCATTCCTTTCGCTTTTCAAGCATTTCCTTGAGTCTTTCGATTTGAGAAAGCCCGATGATTGCGGGCAGTTCCGCAAGCTTTGCGTTCAGGCCAAATGCATTTATCTTGCCTCTGTGTTTGGAATCGAAGCCATAGTTCGAGCGTGCCCTGGCCTCCTCCACCATCGATTTGTCATTTCCGATAATGGCGCCCCCCTCGCCGATCGACAGGATTTTCGTGGCATGGAAACTGACAACATCGATATTTCCGCTCCCGGGGAGAGGACGGTCTTGATATACCGTACCTACTGCATGGGTCGCATCGCAGATCAAAGGCAGCCCGGCGGATTCGGCCACCGCTGTGAGATTTTCCATATCGGCGGCCATGCCAAAACAGTGCATTGGCATGATCGCACACGTATCTTTGGTAAGTGCCTGCCGAACACTATCTGCTGAGAGCGTCAGTTGCTCAGGATCGATATCCGCTAAAACGGGTCGGCGTCCGGTCCACAGGACGGCTTGGGCGGTAGCCGGAAACGTGTAGCTGGGAACGATTACCTCGCCCCGGCTTCCCGCGGCTTCAAGAGCAATCATCAAGCCCAACGTGGCGTTGCATACGGTAGCCACGGCAGATACCTGAAACAACTCTGCCAGCTTTTCTTCGAACTCGCATACGTAGGGCCCGAAGTTGCTCAGCCAACGTCGGGAAAAGGCGTCCCGCAGGCGCGGGGTTAGTTCCTCAACGGGAGGTAGGTCGGGCGGGGCCAATTCATATCGAAACGGGAACAGTGTTTCCCCGCCCAAACAACCGAGAATTTTCTTCATTTTCCTGCTCTTTTTTCCGAACCGCGGGTGGAGATGAGTTCTTGCCCTTGGACCCGCAAGCGGTCTGATCTCCGGTTCGCGGCCATGTGTTCACACGTGCCAGATAAATGGGGAACAGACGGTCCGCCATTATTGTTTCTATAGCAACATGGCCCGCGGCAAGCAGAGGAAGAATCACCGGAATATAGGTCATTCTCTCCTGGGAAAAGGATGCCCGGATAATATAACGGGCCAAGTTTGATTTTCCTTGAGTGACCCCCTTCGAAAGCACAGATCAGGTTGGTGAAAATAGAGTGATCCACGACCACGCTGTTTGCAGGCTTTTCGACGAGCAATCAAAGGTTTTGTTCAGGAGGAATTTGAGCGCGAATATCGGGTCTCGTCACAGGGTGCGCCCCAGCAACTTCAAGCTGGGCGATTTCAGCCACTACCCTCTGGCTGTGCCGGGGGGCCAAACACGCGGACGCCATCGGGCACGTCTCTGGTGACCACGGCGCCTGCGCCGACGACGCTCTCACGCCCCACTGTTCGCTCGGGTAACACGACGCATCCAGCGCCGCAGAAGCTTCGGGCCTTCAGAACGCAGTAGCTGCCGATTGATGCCATCTGGGACACGCTTGCGTAGGATTCAATAAGAACGTCGTGGCCGATCATGCAGTTCGGGAAAAGCGATACGAAATCACCGATACGCACGTCGGCGCTGATCAAGGTTCCGATCGAAATATAGCAACCCCGCCCGATCTCGACAAGGTTCATGTCGACGTGGGGGTCAACAACCGTGGCGTGTCGGCAACCATGTCTGTCAAGGAGTTCCGTCACCTGCATCAAGTGCGACCAATGGCCTCGGACGTTGGTATAGAATTCTACCTCAGGGTCGCGCGTCAACTCTGCGATGAAATCTCGGCCCCCCAGCACCGGTAGGCCCCAGCGAGTGGTCCCCTGCAGTTCGGGCGTATCGTCTAAAAAACCAAGGACCTGCCACGTCGGTTCGGCCCGGTTGGCCGCTTCGATTACCTTCAAACCATAAGCATGCGCCGCACCATAGACAACAAGCTTCTTCACCGCACATGTCTCCCCTTAAATCCGGCAGGGCCCGCCGCTCCTTTTGTTGAGGGGGCCGACGTTGCCGCCAAAAGGCCTGCCGGCTCAGGTTTCAATCGCTTAATTCCGGCTGCGATCAAGGTAAAGAATTTGCTTTTGAAAAACACAAGTTTGGGAAAAATGTGTTGGTATGTCAACGATTGAATTGACCCTTACTCCACAATAGAAAAAAAGACCGGTTGATTTTTTGGTAGGATATCTAGTTTTTAATGCGGTGGAGTATAGGAGAGTCGTGGCCTCGTGTCAATTTAGGCCGTGGTCCCATATGTTGTGGCCCGTTCAAGTACCTTCAGATTTAAGTGTCCAGAAAAGGGTAACGCCCATGAAAATATTCCTTTCTAAAGAAAAGGTGTGAGTGATGAAGGGATTATGCCTCGCCAAGCCCGCATAGACGCGCCCGGTGTGTTGCACCATGTCATATGTCGTGGTATCGAGCGTCGGAAAATCTTCCGTGATAATCAGGACCGGGCACTCGCCTATTTCCGGTGTCATGAGAAGGGTTCTCACGGGGTACGCCGTGACCTTTAATCGAAGACACAAACGACACGGGCACCTGTTTCAGAACCGTTACAAATCGATCCTGTGTCAGGAGGAGCCTTATTTGCTGGAGTTGGTCCGTTACTGAACTGGGACTTCCCGGCACGGTGGTGGGTAAACGGTTGGGGATTGTCCAGTTGGTGGGGGTAAGCAAGGCGGTAGAGCGGGGTGCCAGCTTGGCGTCGGAGCACCATTTCAGCATTGAAGACCCTAGAAACAGATAGTTTCATGGGCCCTCGTTAGGGTCGATGCTCTCTATGATTTTGCAAATTCCAGAAGGGGAATGTAGTTCCCATTGTCCGCCTCATCCGGATCAATGGGTGTAGCTCCCTCGGGATATTTGAAGTCAATCATGATTTGTTCCACAAATTTGAAGGAAGCGTTCGCATGAGTTCATCAACCAAGTCCGATAAGGCTTGCTCGTTATCTCTCCTGCTGAGTGCTTTATTCTCCAAGCTCATAGTTTGAGAAGCCCGGGCAAGGCGCTGGGCCGCGACTTTTTTCGCCTGACGGGTAACAGTCTCCCCCAGACTTGTGCGGGGCACGAATCCATAGACAAATACGCAATCGAGACACTCTGCGATCCGGCGCATGGTCTTGATGGTGACCGAACCCGGCAGCTCTTCTTTCTCGATACGCGCCACAGCTTGCTGAGCGACACCGAGTCGATTGGCCAATTGCTTGGCAGTCATTCCCAGTGCGTCACGGATAGCCCGAATCCAACCTTTCGGAGGTGCTGTGACGTCAAGTAGAGGGCTAAGGCGTTGGAGCGAAGCATCAAGTTGTTCCCTAATCAGTTTCTTCTTGTTCATGATCTCACTTCTTTGAGTTCAGGTGGCTATACATTCTGTAAGAACTGTGGGTGATGAGCGAATCCTTGGCAGCAGCGAATTTGTCGAAACCACGCTGAAACAGGCCGGCGAGGCGTATGATCGGAGGATGCGGCTACAATCCTCGGCAGTGGATTTACCCTGGGTAATCGCGGCTGTTTGCCGCAATCTGAACGTGGCGGAAGAGGAACTGGCCGGTCCCACCAGACGTCCAAGTATCGCACGTGCCCGCGCTCTTACTGGCTATATAGCCACTCGGGAGTTGTTGATAGCGGGAAGCGAGGTGGCCCGTCGATTGAATGTGGACCGTTCGGCCATTAGCAGGGCGGTGCAAAGAGCGGAAAAGGATGCAGATCTGGTTGCAGCCGCGAACACGATTTTGAAGCCGCTTGATCTAAACTACGCAACATTGAAACAACGCTATATATTTAAATATCGAAAGAATATACCCCTGAGGGTCCCTCTTTTACACGCTTTCAATAATGATCTCCGCGGCGATTTTTGCCCCCAAACCGGGTGCCACCGGGCATTTTCCCCGGGCCCCGGCTTTGTCGAAGTCTTCCCGATTTTTTGCGCCGGCCATGGGATCATAATATTTTCCCAGCAGGATTTCCTGTATGTCCGGGCACAGAAGACTACCGAATATGTTCTGGAAACGCTCCAGAAACTGTCGCGCTGCCAAATAATGCCTTTTGTCCTGATAATCGGCAATGTTGTCACTTGAAAAATATAATCCCAAGGCGATCAGACCCCCTGAAACCGGTCCGCATAATCCCCCGCTCATGGCGAGACCGGGAAAAGGCGCCAAGGCCTTGATACACGCCATATTCCCCAAGCCGAATTCTTCCAACAGGGCCGTAACCGTGCCTTTGGCGCAATTTCGGGTCAAATAGCAATATTCCTCGGCCCTGCGCTGGACCCGATCTAAAATCATCTCCTTCTGCAAATCGATTTCTTCTTCAAGCCCCGCCTTTTTTGTTATTCCTTGAGCCGCAAGTCTTTCAAAACGGGCTTCGATCGCGGGTAAATTCCAATCTCGCGAGGCCAATATTTCAAGCCGTGCTTTGACTGGTGCAAGATCCACCATAACGGACGATCTCCTTTCTCAACCGTATTGGCCATTTCAAAGATGGAAAGCAATTTAGACAGGATCAAATCGAAAATACCATCTTGTAAATCCTGGTAATCCTGCAAATCCTGTCCGGAAATATGTTTTCAATCTGCGTTAGCCAAGTCACGCGAAGCACGATCCACGAGAGAAAATCAACCTCCGCGCAACCTGTAACCCGCAACTCTCAACCCGCAACCCTGAACCTTTGAACCCTGAACCCTACGAAGTTTCATCTGAGGGATCGGCAGAGGCGGATAGGCCCTTGCCGATCCCTGAACTTCGATCTATTCGCAGCTACGCCGCCACAAGCTTCCTTGCCAGCTGCACCGCTTCGGCCGCGTCCTTGCCGTAGCCGTCAGAGCCGATCTCCTCGGCGAATTTGGCATCGATGGGCGCCCCGCCAACCACGACCTTCACCTTGGACCGCAGCCCCTGCGCCTCCAGGGCCTCGATGACCCGCTTCATCTCGGGCATGGTTGTAGTCAGGAGCGCTGAGAGGCCCAGGATGTCGGGCTTCAGTTCCTCGACTTTTTCAACGACGCTTTCCACGCTCAGATCAACGCCCAGGTCGACGACATCGAAGCCGGAGCCCCTGAGTATCATGATGACGAGGTTCTTCCCGATATCGTGCAGATCGCCTTTGACGGTTCCCATCAGGATGCTTCCCCTGGACTGGGTCTGATCCTCCGTCAAGAGCGGCTGTATGATTTCCAGCCCTTTTTTCATGGTTACGGCGGCGACCAGCATCTCGGGCACGAAGATCTCGCTTTTGGAGAATTTTTCGCCGATGACGTCCATGGCCGCGATGAGCGCGTTGTTGATGAGATCGTTTAGGTCCATGCCGTCGTCCACGGCGTTTTTCACCAGGGCTTCGATGTCCTTGTGCTTTCCGTCGACCACGGCCGCTTTAATGCCTTCAATGTGCTGATTCATTTGGATCATCCTTTGTAAAAGCCGGAGAAATCGAGTTCTCCGGCGACGTCCCAGGGAAACCTCTCGAAATCCACATTTCGTACTTCACGCTAAAGTTACCGGCCCCCGAGAAGCGTTTCCCGATGATCTGAGGGGGCGGCCTCAAAGCGGGATTCTTTACTAGCCGGAGCGCCTTTTATATAGCATAACTTGCATAGAATACAAGCCGTATGGAATTATCCCGATCCGCCGTCTAGGCGGCCCTGAGCGAAGCCGAAGGGCTGTGTCGCCTTTGATCGCTCCTCCTCCCGCCTTCGCGGCGGCAGGCCTGCGACGTAAACACAGGGCGCAGGGCACAAGGCCCAAGGCGCAAGGCAATTGATTTATCCGGGTTGAAGAAAGGCGGGGTTTTTCCCTGAGCCTCAAGCCTTGAGCCATTTGCTCGCTTCCGCGTCAGCCATCGGGATCTTCGACTTGCACCCGTCACCTTATGGCGATCAAGCGAGTATTTCCTTGACCAGTTCCACGGCTGCTCCGGCATTGGCCCCATATCCGTCCGCGCCCACGTCGTCGGCGAACTTCCGGTTCACCGGCGCGCCGCCCACAATCACCTTCACCTTGTCCCTCAAATCCGCCTCTACCAGGGAATCGATGACCTCCGCGATCAGAGGCATGGTGGTGGTCAGCAGCGCCGAAAGTCCAAGGACGTCCGGCCTTTCCCGTTCCACCGCCTTGACGAAATCGTCCACCTTCACGTTGACGCCAAGGTCGATGACGTCATACCCGACGCCTTTGAGCATGGTGATCACCAGATTTTTTCCGATATCGTGGAGGTCGCCGCGGACGGTGCCGATCATGATCCTGCCGGTGGAAACGGCGCCCGAGGCGGCCAGGTGGGGCTCCAGCACTTTCAGCGCTTCGTTCATGCACCGGGCCGATTTCAGGACCTCGGGGATGAACACGCTGCCGTCCATAAATTTGGCCCCGATGACCTCCATGGCGGGCAGCATCCCGATGTTGAGGATGTCCGGGGCGGTGAAATTCCGATCCAGCAGGTCCCGGACGTGCGCGACGATTTCCAGGTGGTCACCCGACAGCACGTCCCGCAGCACCCGGTCGTAGGGGCCGTCCCCCTTGACGTCCTTGGGCGCGGCTTCCGCCACGGGCATCACCGGGGCGGGTTCCTTCGGCATCACCGGGGCGGGTTCCTTCGGCATCACCGGGGCGGGTTCCTCCGGCATCACCGGGGCGGGTTCCTTCGGCATCACCGGGGCGGGTTCCTTCGGCATCACCGGCCGGTAGACGCCTGCCTGGAGGGGAAGGCTTCCTTCCTTGGCAATACGCTCGCCGATGTACAGGAGACGGTCGAAATCCGCGTTGGGCGGTGTGGTATCAGGACGATTCCTCCAACAGGAGGAACTCGGGGATGCCCCCGTGAATGGTCATGTGACCGGGACGGCACCAGCGGTCGTAGAATTCCTCGATCTTCACTTTGGTCATGGGAAAAGGCGTTACTGCATCGGCCACGTCCATGCGGCTGCGGGCGAGCAGGTCCATCAGCCCGGTGTTTTCGCCGTCCGGATGGGTCACCATGAAAATCCCCTGGGGGCGGAGTTTTTCCGCCGCCTTACGGCACCATGGGAGAAAATGCTCCTCGTAAAGACTAGGGTAGGTGATCATGTCGTCCACATTGGCCGACCAGAGCACCGCGTCAGCCCCGGAACCGGCCAGAACGTCGATCAACTGTTCGTAAACCACGGTCAGCGCTTCCGCGAGGGCCCCCATCTCTTTGGGGTAGTCGCTGTAGTGGAGATAGAATTCGGTGGCCCCCAGCAGGGTCTTCTGTATGAAGTGTATGGGCGACGTGCATCCGATGCCGGGTCCCGAGGCCACGGCAATCCCATCG
>JAFDKD010000812.1 GCA_019307165.1 Deltaproteobacteria bacterium
TCTTTTTAGGCCGTTTGATCCCGACTAAGGTGTTCCGCCGTCCACGCGCACAATAGCCCCCGTGGTAAAACTGGAGGCGTCGCTGGCCAGGTACAGGGCCGTACTGACGACCTCTTCCGGTTCTCCCGCCCGCTGCAGGGCAAATTCCGCCCTTGCCTTTGCGGTGAATTCCTCGCTTCGGGACCAGGCCTTGGACACATCGGTATGAAAAGCGCCGCACATGATGCAGTTGACCCGGACCTTTGGTCCGTATTCATGCGCAAAGGCCCTTGTGATGGCGTTCAGCGCCGCCTTGGCCCCGGCATAGGGGGCCGTCTGGGCGGTGGGCCGCACCGAATTGATGCTGCTGATGTTGATGATGGCGCCTCCGTCTCCGGCGGCCATGCGGCTTCCCACCAGCGCGGACAGGCGAAACGGGCCTTTGAAATTGATGTCGATCACCTTGTCGAACAATGCTTCGCTGGTTTCCAGGAGCGACGGCGCAATGGGTGACATGCCGGCGTTGTTGATCAGCACGTCTATCTTGCCGAAACGCCCGTAAACCGCATCCACCAATTCCTGCAGCCTGTCCCAGTAGCCCACGTGGCAAGCATGGGCAAAGGCCTTGCGGCCCAGGGCCTCCACCTCGGCTGCCGCCTTTTCACAGGCTTCGATCTTCCGGCTGGCAATGGCGATATCCGCCCCCTGCGCCGCAAATCCCAGGGCCATGGCGCGTCCCAGACCACGGCTGCCGCCGGTGATCAACACCACCTTTCCGCTCATGTCCAATAGATTTTTCAAACTCCCCCTCCCCTCTAGAAAAGGCAATACGCCCCGTCGATAATAAATGTATCCCCGGAATGATAGGCGCTGGCGTCGCTGACCAGGTACACCGCAATGCCGCCGAAATCGGTCGGTCTGCCCCAGCGGCGCATGGGCACGCGAGGGAGCACTTTTTTCTGAAACGCTTCCGTGTCCAGGGCGTTGTCCGTCATGGGCGTCTCGATCCAGCCCGGCAGAATCACGTTCGCTCGCACGCCGTATCGGGCCATTTCCACGGCCAGCCCGCGAATGACGGAAACAAGGCCGCCCTTGGTGGCGGCATAATGTTCGCCCCGCGGCACCCCCAGCACGGCGGCAAGGCTGGCGGTGGCCACCAGGGACCCGCCGCCGTCTCTCGATACCATGTGACGGGCCGCGGCCCGGAGGGTGTAAAATGCACCGTCCAGGTTCACGCTCAACACCCGTCGCCATTCTTGGGTCGTCATCTCTGAAAAAGAACTGACATTACCCTGGCCGCTGACCCCCGCATTGGCAAAACAGGCATCCACGCGCCCGAAAAACGCCAGGGTCTCGTCAAATACGCGGTCCACTTCCTGTTCATCCGCCACATTGCACCGCATGGCCCGATAACGGCCGTTGCGGGTCCCCAGACGCGCCAGGGCCTTTTCGTTCTTTTGTTCATTGGTGCCCCAGATGCAGACATCCGCGCCTGCGTCGGCCAGCGCTTCGGCCATGCCGAGCCCGATGCCGCTGTTTCCGCCCGTGATCAATACGACTTTTCCCGTCAAGTCGAATGCTTTGTAGGTCATACCTCCTCCTTTATTTCGGTGCTTCCGGGTTTTCAGTGGTTAGCAGGGTACTGAAAACCCTATCAATTGAAACCGGCAACATTCGTTGTCGTTGTCGTAATCGCCGTAAGGCGCCCAACTCTCTCTGACAGCGTATTCGAGTGAAACCCGATACACGTCAAGTTGTTCATGACCGAACTGCATAATCTCCTCGATTACGATTACGATTACGACAACGACCACGATAAGGACGAACACCGCTTCGCTGAGCACGCCAGAGACCGGCGCACAAGCACGGGCGGTTTTTAATGCAATATTCACCCACTGAAAACCCGGAAAAGCCTTTATTTCTAAGACATAAATAAACTTAGTTCGCTTCGCTCACAATTGGAATGATGGAATATTGGGTTTCTATTCCATTGTTCCAACATTCCATTATTCCATGTGGCCGGCATAACAAAGATGCCATTAAAAACCTTTTATTTCAATAAGTTGTGCATTTTTCGAGACGTTGAATTAACGCCTGACCGACAATAAACCGGTTGTTGCTTAAAACGCCACGTGATGTCTATTTTGTCTCGCACAGGCGCGAAGATCGCGAAGAAAAAAAATTGACAGGACTTTTACTATCAGTTAAATAATCAAACTGTCAATAAATCGGTCCGAAAATTTTTATCATACCATTGTTCCATTTATATAACATTCCAATTGCACTCAGATGAAATAACATTTAGCACGCATTTAAAAAGCAAAGGGGGCCGGATCGTGAATTTTGAATTCTCAAAGGAAGAACTGGCATTTCGACAGGAAGTGGAAGACTTCGTCAAAAGCGAACTTCCGCCGGACTGGGACGACCGCGCTA
>JAFDKD010000813.1 GCA_019307165.1 Deltaproteobacteria bacterium
TTCCTCTCATATTCGCTGACAGCCGTCCTTCTTGTAGTGGGTGTCTTTACATGCAAATACTTGCACAAGATGTTTCTCAGCCACAATCCGGAATACGTATGGGACGGGCACCTGATCGAGGTCCCCGACAAAATCTTCTTTGGGCCGCCATACGGCAGGGGTTGGAAGACCGCGGGGGCCCTGTTTCGAAGCGGCGAACTGAAGGGGACCTTCCACAGCAACGAAAAAAGGAAAATATCTCAATTTTATTTACGGCGGTATTCAAGGCACAAGGGATATGCAGATTATATCATCAAAACCTTCAATCCTCAGAGTTGGCGGTATCTTTATCCCATCCCTTCTGAATTTCGCCTTGTTGCAGAAATATATTCGGGCAACAGGCCGGGGATTTTCATCTACGGAAAGGGAAGCGGTATTGAAAAACCGAGGGCATACCAAGCTGGAGATTTGGAAGATCTGTATCATTCTTTTGACAAAATAAAGCCTTCGAGGATCAAGGAAAACTGACTATTTTTTCAGTGATATTCAAATGAGCTTTTTCATTAAAAACAGATTTTGGGACCTGTTCATTTTGATGGCCCCCGTGCTTTTTCTGGCGCTGTTCCTGAATTTTTACAATATCGATTTCTCCTCCGGTTACCACAACGACGAGGGTAAAAAATTCATTTTCGTGAAAAACATGGACCAGGACTTCCATCACCCCGTTCTGATGCTCCAGATAGCGCGGTTTTTCAATGGCATGCTTCACCCTTCGGACGACACCCGATTTATCGTGATGTGCAGGGCCGTGTCGGCGTTATCAGGGATGTTGATTGTCTTTATGTTCTTTCACCTGGCAAATACCCATCTTGGGCGAGTCGCTTCCATACTTGCGGCCGTCGGGCTCGCGGCATCGCCCATCATGGTGGTGCACGCTCACTATTTCAAGGAAGACATGGTGTTTACCCTCTGCGCAATGCTCTCGCTGTGGGCGCTTCTGCGTTTCCTCCGCGATCAGGGGATGTTGTCGACTCTGCTGTTGGGCGCTGCAAGCGGCCTTGCGTTGTCCGCGCAATACAAAGGGATGCTTCTGTTTCCGTTGATTCTTGCGGCCCCGTTCATTATTCACGTCCAAAGAAAGAACGCCTATTATGCAAAATTCCCTATTGTCCTGATGGTTTCGATCCTTGTCTTTCTGGTCGTGAATTATCCCATTTTCATCGATCCGGATGGCTTTTTTCTCGGGCTATCGCATCAGGCCCGGCACGCCGTCAAAGGGCATATCCTGCATATCGATCCCTTGTCATGGTTTTTTTCGTTTCACCTGGCTAAAAGCATTGCGCCGGGGATTTCCTGGCCATTGACGCTTCTTTCCCTGGCCGGATTCGCATGGATGCTGCGCAAGTGGCGAAATTTGAACGCCACGGACAGGGTTTTTCTTCTCTATTTCGTATTGTTCTATTTCGTTCACGAACTGTCGCGTCTAAAACCCTACCCCGACTACGGAAGATACATGATCCCCGTGATCCCGGCGATGTTCTATTTTATCGCTTTTCTGGCACGGGACCTTTTGGCGGCCGGGCGTCCCATCATTCTCAAGTCCATTACCGTTGTAGGAATTGCCGCCATGATCTGCTACGTCTTATACGACTCGGTTCTTCTCGATTACCACATTGTCAGGGACACGCGCGCCGAGGCCGAACGGCTGGTCCGGCTGTCGGGAAAAAGTGCTGTCTTTGAAAAGTATGCTGTTGCCGGGAAAGGAAATATCAGATATCTTGCATATCTGGATGTTGACGAAGAGAGAGAAAAAGGCGTCCGGTGGCTAATTGCGAGCAGTTTTACATATGATCGCTTTTATATGGACAACATCATGGAGCACCAGCTCTCTCACATCGACCACAGGAAATATCAGTATGACGCTTTTTTCTCATTTCCGTACGAGGAAATCCGTCCCGCGCACCGGACGTATGCCTTCAGCAATCCCGTCATAAGGCTGATCGATATCGGCGCGAAGTAGCGGCACAACCCATGCCTGACATACGTGGAGCGGCGCTGGAGAAGGAAGGCAGGTTACCCCAATGAAATACAGCATCGTCATTCCCGTCTATAACGAGGCCGAATCGATACCGGAACTGATTGACCGTGTCAGCGAAGCCTGCCGCCGGCTGGGCCGTTTCGAGATCATATGCGTCGATGACGGCTCCACCGATGGGAGTTTCTCACGACTGACGGAGGCCGGGGCGCGTGTACCTGAACTCAAGATCATCAGCTTTGCGGCCAATGCCGGAAAATCCGACGCCCTGGATGCCGGGTTTCGGGCAGCGACGGGCGAGGTTATCATTACCCTGGACGCCGACCTGCAGAACCCGCCGGAGGAAATTCCCCGGTTTATCGAAGCGCTTGACGGCGTGGACGCCGTGTTCGGCCGGC
>JAFDKD010000814.1 GCA_019307165.1 Deltaproteobacteria bacterium
GGACATCCCCTTGGCCTTCTCCAGATGGGCACGGGTTTCCGTGGTCACCTCTTCCGGTTTTCCGATCAGCAGGGGGCCGTTGGGATTGATGTTGTCAAAAATGCAGATTTGGTCCCCGACCTTTTCCTTCAACTCCCGCAGATCCAAAACCGTCTCCTGTGTGAGGTTCCCAGGCATGATGCCGTGAATATCCATCTTCAGCAGCATATCCACAATGCCGGTCTTGACAATGGCGCCGCACATATGGTCCAAAACCCGCGTGCCCAGACGGGCCAGTTCGTTAACCACCCTGCTCGTGGGTTTATCGACAAATTCTCTGTAATGATTGGGGGATAGCAGTAACGGACATTCCATGTCTGCGCCGTAAAAGATATAGTCTACACCTACATCGATCAGGGCCTTGCCAATCTCGATATCCAGGGGAACTAAAACATCTTGAAGTGCACGTACAAGTTCCGGGTTATCGTACATATCGGCCATGATTTCGTTGGTGCCCCTTAGCCGAGCCGCAATGGTAAAGGGGGATATATATTCGCAAGCAATGGGCACCTCTCCTTTCACCTCCTTTTTCAGATTGGACACACCTCTTAAGAATTGCTCCATACGCTTTGTGTACACATCGGCGTTGGCTATCCGGTCTATGTCCTTCATAGATTTGATTGTAGTCTCTTCGATCACAGGGAAAGCATTTTCTGGAAAGCTCACCTTACAGTCCAACGCCTCGGGGATAATTCCGCCGATTAATCCCATCCCCATTATGATCCAGTCGAATTTGAATTTGTCTAAAGCAGTCATGTGGGCATCTACCATGGCCTTCTCCTCAAGCAGGGCGGACCTTAAACTCGGACCAAAGTAGGTGCAAACCGGGGCTTCATAGAACGGGGCATTAGGTACCCGATCCACCGGCTTTAGGTTGATGGCCGCATCCATTCTCTCAGTGGCATTCATTAGTTATTTCTCCTTATTATTAGTTCAATTTTAGCAAGTCATCCGGTCACCGGAAGAAACCCTGCATAGCACGTTTCAACCGGGCCGGTCATTACCACTGTGCTGGCCTCTTTCAGCTCGATCTCCACCGACCCGGCCGGCATGATGACGGTCATCAGTCGTTCCGTGGTTAGTCCGCGTCTGTGGGCCGCAGCCACGGCCACGCAGGCCCCGGTGCCGCAGGCGGTGGTCAAAACTCCCGGCCGCTCCCAGACGGAAAGTTTGAGCGTCTTCGGATCAATAAGCTGGGCCGCACCGATGTTGGCCTCTTGCGGAAAAAGAGGATTTTTTTGTAATTGTGGACCATACCGGGTCAGATCAACGGCGGCCAGATCGGCTACAAAAAAAACCGCGTGGGGGTTGCCAATATTCATACCCACCGGGTCTTGAAGTGGCCCGGCCCCGACCCCCAGGTGAAGCGTGTCCATCTCCCGGGAGAGGGGAATTTCCTGCCATCCGGTCCGTAGTCTGCCCATCTCCACGGTCACCAATTTATCTCCGGCATCGAGGCATTTGAGCTGTCCCCCGAGGGTTTCAATAGTTATTTCTTTGTGCCCACTCTCCTGCAACAGGAGCCAGCCCACACAGCGGCTGGCATTGCCGCAGGCTTCCACCTCGCGGCCATCCGGATTAATGATTCGTACAAAGTCATAAACTCCGTTGGACCGGGGCGGCTCAACCACGAGCAGCTCATCAGCACCAATGCCCTCGTGCCGGTCGCAGATGCGGACGATCTCCGCCACAGAAGGCGTATAGGGCGTCTCGCGCCCATCCACAATGACAAAATCGTTGCGCAGACCGTGCATCTTGACAAACGGGCGGCCCACCTGTATCAATCCGGTTTTTGCATCGGAAAACCATGGGTGCTGCTGCATAAATTTATATCCTTATTTTTAAGGATAAATGGTTTTTGCCAAATGTGTCCGCTCCAGGGAGCAGAGAAGTCCAAGCGACATGTAGGTGATAAAACCACATTCTTCTTTGATTATCTACGAAGGAATCCCAGTTACCAGCCATCGGGGCTATACTTGGGCCATTAGATCTCTCACAGAGCCCACAGAGTGCGCAGAGAAAAATCAAAAAACTCTGTGACCTCTGCGGGCTCTGCGAGATAACAAGAAAATGCTTACAATTAAGCAAATTTCTGATGGCCGAAATTAGTACCAACCCCGAATTATTTAGAAGTCAATTTGTTCCGCTTCCGCCAGCCGGTTCTGCATCCCTTCCAGAGCATTGTTGCGTATATTGCGGATGTGCCTGCGCATTGCCTTGCATGCTGCCGGGACATCCCTGGCGGCCACCGCGTCGAAAATGGCCTGATGTTCCAGGCCGGCGCTTTCCTGGGGACGTGAAGAGATCAGTTCCTGTCCGAATCTGAGGTACAAAAAATCGAACAGATACCGTAAAATCCGGATGCTGAGGTG
>JAFDKD010000815.1 GCA_019307165.1 Deltaproteobacteria bacterium
GGCGGAGGGCGGCAAAAAAGATGCCAATTGACCATGGCATGTCAATAGTTGTTTTTATTAAATTCTAAATTCTAATTTCTAATTTCTAAATTTGTTCCCTTTCTTAGCGATCTTGGCGAGACCATAATTTCCCAAAATCATTCTTGTGCGACAGACTCAGGGAGAAAAATTGACAACCTTAAGCAGAACGACATAAAATGCGATAATTTTGCCGTCGTCTGATGCCCGCGCAGGCGCCCACGGGCAAGGTCGGCGGCCGGATTCTCGGGACCCCTATGAACATACAACGCTGTTTCGACATACTCGACTTGCGGCCTGGAGCTACCCTGGAAGAGGCCAAGCTGGCTTACAAGGATATTGTCAACGTCTGGCACCCCGATCGATTTTCCAACAACCCGCGCCTCAGGAAAAAGGCCGAGCTGAAAGTCAAGGAGATCAACGCGGCCTACACGGATGTGAAGGCTTTTATCTCCGCCCGGGACAAGGGTAAGGCCGGGGACGGGCGCGCTTCATCCGGGACTTCGGGGCGTTCCAACGCGGGGGATGACGGCTCGCGGGATACGGTTGAAGTCGTGGCAGAGGCCGGGACCCGGCTCGTACTGGGCGTCTGGTCCTATCTCTCGAAAAAATTGGCCCTCATGAACGACGACCGGGGTGAGGGGGGGAAATCGCGCCGGTCCGCGAACGGCCCGGAAGACGGGTGACGGCTTTCAATGAAATTGACGGGGCCGGCGGCTGTCTCGGTGTGCTGCGAGGCCGGGAACTCATGCTGATGCTGCTCAACTGCGCGGATCGTTCCATCCTCCAGGGACACCGCATCGGTCCGGAGGCCCTTCCCTATTTCCCCACCGCCTACGACCCCTTCAGGCCGGAACTCTGAATTTCTTCAGCCCCATTCCCTATTTTTTCAATCAAAATTCCTTGACTCCGGCACGGCGATATTTTAAGGTGCGTTCACCTAGAGGAAAGTTTTTTCATCCTGAGACTGACACCACCGCGTTCCTTTCCCGACCATACTGGACTTGATCGAAATCGCGGATGAAACTTTCGGGCGGAAACGCCCCCTCCCCCTGCCAACGGAGGTTATACGACGCGGTATGTTCAATGACTGAAAAGCAACTGCCGGTATTCTGGGGCTGCACCATCAGCGACCGGCTTCCCTTCCTCGAAAAAACCACGAGGCTCGTCCTGAGCGCTCTCGGTTACGATCCCGTTACCCCAGAAGGCACCACCTGCTGCCCGGATCCCGTATATGGACGCGCCCTGGAGGAGGGTCCCTGGCTCACCCTGGCCGCCCGAAATCTAGCGCTGTGCAGGCAATACGGCGAAGAACTGATGGTGCCCTGCAACGGCTGCCTGGCCACGTTCCAGCAGGCCGCCGGTCGGTTGAAGGACGGCAACATTCGGGACAAGGTCAATGAGCAGCTGAAAAAAGTGGGCATTGCCTATACCTCCCCGCCCCGTATCCATCATATCCTGTCTTTCCTGCAAAAAATCGGGAACGAGGCCCTCAAAAAACAATACACGTACAAGCTCGGCGGAATCCGCGTGGGGGTCCACTACGGGTGCCACATCCTCAACGCCACCCAATGGGCCATTGACACCCCTGACAACCCCACGGTTTTTGAAAACATACTGTCCGCCACCGGACTCGAAGTGGTGAGTTACCCGGACAAGCATCTTTGCTGTGGGGCATCCGCGCAGCCCTTCGATGCACAAGGCTCCCTCGGTCTCCTCCGTGAAAAGATCAAAGGCGCCAGAAAAGCGTCGGTGGACGCTTTCGTGCTCTGCTGCCCGCTCTGTTTTATCCAGTTCGACATGGAATCGGTCAAGCTTGAACGAAAGAATGCCATCCCGGTCTTTTATGTGACTGAAATCCTGGCACTGGCCCTGGGCATTCCGTCTGAGGAACTGGGCTTTGACTGGCATGCCACCAAACCCAAGGCCTTGCTTTCCGAAAAGCTCACCCTGGACTTGAACCCCGAGCATCTGGAAAAGGATTTGGACCTTGAACGGCTCAAGGCCTGCTGCGGGGCATGTACCTTCGAGTGCTCCGCCGCCCTGGCAAGCCAGGACAACGACCTTTCCCGTTTCGACCCCGTGGCCCTGGTGAACCGGGTCGCAGCGGGAGACGTGGCGTCCGTACTCGAGGACCCGGATATCTGGCGCTGCCTGAAATGCCACAAGTGCGCCCAGGTCTGCCCCTTCGGCGACGGTCTGGCCCATTTTTTCGAGGTGCTTCAGGGCATGGCGCTTCGAACCGGTGTCCGGGCCGAACCCATCGAGCAAAAGCTGGAACTCATCCGGACCATAGGCGCCGGGATCCCCAGAAACCGCGCCATACGAAAAGAATTCGGCCTGCCCGTCACCAAGGCCATTGACAGGGATCAGCTGGAAAAGCTGCTGGACA
>JAFDKD010000816.1 GCA_019307165.1 Deltaproteobacteria bacterium
CGTTGCACATAAACTCCCCCCTGTTGGGGTCCGGTTCATCCCCCGCGTCAGTGTCTTCCCTGGGCGACGCGCTCCGCTGCGCCGCTAAAACATGATCCGGGACCCGCAGTCCGGTCTCGGGCCGATCGGGATCGAGGATGGGAAAAACCCTGAAGGTGGGCTGAAATACCGTGCCCCATTGCCGGGTCAGGTCGCGTAGCGCCTTCAGTTCATGGTGGTTGAAGGCAAGCATGACGCTCTTTATGGCCACATGGAAACGGTTGTCGAGCAGCCAGGCAATGTTGCGTATGGTTGCATCGAATGACCCAGCCACACCGGTGACCGAATCATGGGCTTCGGCCGTTGCGCCGTGAAGGCTGCACTCGACGGCATAGGGAGGCTTATCCTGAAGGGCCTCCCGAACTTCCTGGGAAAATCGGGTCCCATTGGTAAACAGGGTGACCGCAAAGCCCTTTTTGTTGCAGTAGGCGTATATGTCGGTGAAATCGGGCCTCAGGGTAGGTTCCCCGCCGGTCAGGGTCAGTTTCAGGCACCCGCAAGATGCCAGATCGTCAAGCATGGCGGTCACGGCCGCCATGCCCAGTTCATGTTCTCCCTTTCCCCGGTAGCAATGGACGCACTTGAGGTTGCACCGATTGGTCATTTCCCAGACCACTGAAAAAGGGACGGTCTCGGATCGAAGCGACTGAATGAGATCTTCAAAAGGGACGGTTTTCATAGGCATTTAAACAGGCTACCGGAGGAATAATTTCTCTCGCCAAGGCGCAAAGATCGCAAAGAAAAACAAAAAATTCTTGACAGGATAACAGGATAATCAGGATTTAAACAAAAGAAAAAAACGCTGCCGAAGCATCAAATCGATTGGGCAACAAACCGTCAGTGTTCAATGTTCAATTCTCAATCTTCAATGTCAATGATGAGTCCTTCACGGACAAGGTCCTGCAGGGTTTCGAGCAGGTCCGAGCGGGCCGTATCCGGATCTACTTCGTAGCGTTCGACGATCTTCTCAAGGATAAGGCCCAGGCGCGTTCGACCATTGACCGATTTCCACAAAAAAGCCCCCAATTCGTTCAGGGTATAATAGGTGCCGCGCCGCTGATGAAGCACAACCACCCGGGGTCCCAACTCTCGCCATCGTACGTCCGGATGATGAGTGTAACAGACATCGTCGGTGTCCAATATGCTTTTCTCCTCTTGCTGACTCCCCTTTTTTTCAAAGGGGGATATAAATCCGTCCGCAAATCCTCCAGGGAAATTTACTGTCGTTATATTATCTGGTTTATCCCCTGTCAATGAAAGGGCCGTCCCTGATTCACCGTCAAGGGGCCGTGCCCAAAGGACCAGCCTTCGCTAAAGGGCGCCTAAGCAGCAGCAGGCGGGCCTTTTACCCCATCTGCCTCCAAAGTATAAAAGGTCAGACCCATTAACTCAATGGCATAACCAACAAATATGACCACACGCATCGAAGACCCCCGCTTTTAAGGTTGAAAAACCGGCGCGTATAGACAAAAATAGCGATATGGACATTCACGGCAAATACATATCGAAATCGCGGGATGTAACCTACAAGGAAATGGACGCGAAAAGCGTCCTTCTGGACCTGGAGAGCGGGAGCTATTACACCCTGAACGAAATGGGCAATTTCGTATGGTCCCTTTTGGACGGAAAAACAAGTCCCGCCCAACTCGTCAAAGCCGTAACCGAAACGTACGATATCGACTCGGAAACGGCCGGGAGTGACGTCACGAACTTGATTTCCCGCCTGAGGAAAGAAGGGCTCATCCAGCTTCACGATGGACCTCGATAACCTCAAATACCTGAAAAGCCCGACCGCCGTTTGGCTTTTCATTAAGGTTTTCATTTCGTTGCTCCTGATCAAGATACTCCTGCTTAAATTGAAACTTATGCGTATCCTTGAAATTCTGGATCCGGGCGGACCGTTTCCCAAGCGGTCCTATCACCCCGGGGAGTTCGACCTCTCCATCAAATTCATCCATTTTTTTATTTATAAAGTGTTCAGGAGCAGGAACCCCTGCATGCTGAGGTCGCTGCTCCTGTTTCGACGACTGCGACTCGTCGGTCTCGACGTGAAAATCGCATTCGGCGTGGGGGACCTTGAGGCGGACTTGAAAGGCCATGCATGGCTGGTTTACCAAGGCCGGCATTTTCTTGAAAATGAGGACCCCGCCGTGCAGTATGAAGCCGTTTTCGTTTATCCGACTTAAATCCACCGCCTAATTTGGATTCGGCTTTTTTTATAGGGTGGATTGGAGACATTCCTGATCACCAGCAAGGTGCCAGATGTGAGGCGCCGAGGAGCGACGACTGAGGCGTATGAATTTTACGTCGCAGGGAGGAGCGACCGAAGGCAACAAAGCAGATGGCGCCTTGATGGTGGATCAGGGTCCG
>JAFDKD010000817.1 GCA_019307165.1 Deltaproteobacteria bacterium
GAACCAGCAACTTATAAGAACATCCCACGCCGGCGACGGCGACATCTGGAAACAGGGCGACAAGGCACAAGGAATGGAATGAGAACGAACAAAAGTGGAAAAATGAGCAGGAACCAAAGCATGGACATGAAACGAAGAGATTTTTTGAAAGGTTGTTTTGCTGTTGGAGCTACCAGTTTGCTTGCTGGGTGCAGCGGGGAGTTCTATGGCAAAAACAATCCAAAAAAACCCAATATCATCTTCATTCTTGCCGATGATATGGGTTATGGGGATTTGAGTTGCTATGGAGCCGAGAAAGTCCAGACGCCGAACATTGACAGGCTGGCGAGAGAGGGTGTCCTCTTTACGGATGGTCATTGCGGAGCCTCGACCTGCACCCCTACGCGATATGGATTATTGACCGGACGTCATAACTGGCGATCATGGTGTAAATACAGCGCGCTTAGTACAAGTGCGCCGCTGTTGATCGAAGAGGATCGAATGACCGCCGCTTCGATGCTAAAGTCAGAAGGCTATACTACATCAATTGTTGGAAAGTGGCACCTCGGCTACGGTCGCGAAGAGGGCTTTGAAAATAATCGTGGGGACGCACCACCGAACCACTGGGAGACTCGCCGAAGCGGTCCGAACTGGAATGGTCAGCTCAAGCCCGGCCCGCTGGAGTGCGGATTTGATTACTCATATGTTATTCCCGTGGCTAACAGTTTTCCGCCTTACGTCATCGTGGAAAATCACCATGTTGAGGGCCTCCGAAAGGACAGCCCCATCGGAAAGTTGGAATCAAGAAATAACGGCAAGATGGAAGGCGGTAAAGGTGCTCGCTGGAAAGATGAGGAACTTGTGGATATGTTTACTAAAAAAGTGAATTCTCAGTTGGAAGGATTCGCTAAAGAAGATAAGCCGTTCTTCCTCTTCTACGCGCCCCACCAACCGCATATGCCTTGGAAACCAAATCGGCGTTTCAAAGGAACCAGCCAGGCCGGTGTATACGGCGACGTAATCCAGGAACTGGACTGGTCGGTGGGCCAAATGCTCAAGACGCTGGAGAGTCTGGGGCTCAGCGAAAATACCCTGGTCATCTTCTCGAGCGACAATGGAAGCAGCGGCAGAAACTTCAACGGCCACATGGCCAACGGTCCTCTGCGCGGCGGCAAAGGCGACCTCACCGAAGGCGGGCATCGCGTCCCCTTCCTGGCGCGATGGCCGGGCAAGATCAAGCCGTCCACGCGCTCGGCCGAAACGATATCCCAGACCGACATGATGGCGCCTTTCGCGGCAATTATAGAAAAGAAGCTTCCCGCTGGCGCCGGAACGGATAGTTACAACGTGCTGCCTGCTTTGCTGGGACAAAAACTGCCTGACCCTCAGCGTCCCCTGGTCTTCTCCAGTGGCGGAACGGGAGCCCTATCGATTCGCGCCGGAAAGTGGAAGCTTCTCGTCGGACAAGGGGATTGCGGGTACAGGGAATTCTTTAGCAAGCGGCCCCATCCAACACCCAAACCCGGAGATCCCCCGGCACAACTCTACAACCTGGAAGAGGACCTTGGGGAAACCAACAACCTCTACACCCAGCATCCCAAAATCGTTCACCGCTTGATGGTAGGGCTGGATAGAATTAAGGCGGATGAGAACTACAATCCCACCAAGCTGGAACAGCCAAAAGAAACACTCACCATCGAACAGTTGAACGTTTTGTTTCCTAAGCAGCCTGGAATGGAGGCTAGTCCATAGCAGCCATCGGAGCTGGATGCGCCGGCCAAGTGAGAGATATGCTTTTAAGGGAGTAAAGATATGAAGAAAATAATCGTTAGTCTGTTGATCTTAAGCGGTTGTGTTATGGCGGGTTCGAAATCGACCCTGGTTACCGATGGCTCAAATGAGCGCAGTGCATCTGAGCTGAAGACTCAGATCGATGCCGCAGTTAAGGCTCTGGATAAGGATGGGCTTTTCAAGCTTGCCATGGACTTGTGCGATATACCCAGTCCCACCGGTTATGAAGAGGCGGCGGCTGAAATGTATCATGAGCGTATGCGCCAGGCAGGCCTTCATTCCACGCTGCAGCCATTTGCCCCGGGGCGCAGTACCGTATTGGGAACATATAAAGGAACAGGTGGGGGCAAAACGCTGATGTTTATTGGGCATCTTGATACGTTCCTGCGTTTTGATGAGAAGGGGCAACCTAATCTGAAGCCACCGTCGGCAAAGATCGTCGATAGCAAGTGGGTGTACGGCACCGGTATGTCAAATATGAAGGGGGCCCTGGCGGCATATCTGGCTGCGGTCAAAGCGGTCAAAAAGGCGAAAATACCTCTATCCGGGGATGTCCTTATCGCAGGTTCAGCAGGTGCCATGCAGAATTCACCGGTGGATGAGTTTCAGGAAGGATGTTATCGCGGTTACGCAGTCG
>JAFDKD010000818.1 GCA_019307165.1 Deltaproteobacteria bacterium
CAAATTACTTGGACCTCCGTTTCGGCATACGTTCAAACACATATCTTTTATTCGAGGCGTCGCGTAAACATTATAACCTCAAACCAACTGCTACACGTGATTCTTTTCTCCCCGGATCGATAGAACCTATCCGGGTCCTCCCTGTCGCGCCGAAGCCTTGGCGTAGGACGGCACCAGAGGTGGAGGGTTTAGGTGTGACTAGAACCGCTTGGTGAATCTCTCCTTGGGCTGGGCCGTCTCTTCTCTCTGCACCCAGTACGTGAACGCCTTCCTGTCCGGCTTTAACGGCAGCGGCCGTCCCCCGAAGACCCGCTTGAGCAACCCCGAGGGCGTTATCACCAGATAGTAGGCCAGGGCCAGGACCGCCCCTGTTATGATCTTCCCGATGAGGTGCGCGACTTTCAGCCAGCCCGAGTACACCGGACGAAGGGGGCCGGGGAGAAGAAGAAGCCCGAAGCCCGCCGAGGATAATATCGAAAAAAAACAGGCAAGCGCCGTCTTGTCCCGCCAGAAGCCCAATCCCGCCAGAGTCCCGAAAAACAGGAACGCGACAAGGCCGAAACGCCGGATTTGCCTCGGTTCAGTCGAGGATGAGTTCATCTCGCCAATCGTCCCTTTCCTTCCATGCCGGCTGCCCCTCCTTGAACAGCATGCAGTCCTCCACCACCAGCACGTCCATGTCCGTCCTCATGAAACACCGGTACGCATCCTCGACCGTGCAGACAATGGGCTCGCCCCTGACGTTGAAGCTGGTATTGACCACGACTGCGCAGCCGGTGAGACTTTCAAATGCCCTGATGACGTCATAATAGTCCGGCTTGTCCGTCCGGCCGACCGTCTGTATTCGGGCCGAGTAGTCCAGATGGGTCACCGCGGGGATGTCGCTCCGCTTGACATTCAGCAACGCCAGCATACCCCTGTCGCCCCCCTGGGGCTGGGGCAGTCGTCTCTCCTCCCTGACGGGCGCCGTCAGCAGCATATAGGGACTGGCGCCGTCAAGGTCGAAGTATGCCCCGGATTTGTCTTCCAGAACCGACGGGGCAAAGGGGCGGAACGATTCCCGAAATTTGATCTTCAGGTTCATGACACGCTGGATCTCCGAGCTGCGCGGGTCCCCCAGAATGCTGCGCGCCCCCAGGGCCCTGGGCCCGAACTCCATGCGCCCTGCCAGGTACCCGACGATCTTCCCTTCGGCAATCTGTCCGGCAATGTCCCCGGCTCTGCCTTGAGGATTCAATTTTCGGAACGGATAGGCGTTGTCTCTCAAGAACGCCTCGACATGGGCGTTCGAAAAAGCCGGCCCCAGATATGACCCCCGCTGGCGATCTCCGCCGAACGGGCCCGGCCGATCCATTTCCAGGTAACGGTGCCACACGGACAACGCAGCCCCCAGCGCGCCTCCGGCATCGCCGGCCGCCGGCTGTATCCAGATATGATCAAACGGTCCATTTTTCAGGATCAGGCCGTTTGCCACGCAGTTCAACGCCACGCCCCCCGCGAGGCAGAGGGTTTTGAGCCGGGTTTCACGGTAGACGTGTCCGGCCATCTTCATCACGATCTCCTCGGTGACAGCCTGAATGCTGGCCGCAATGTCCATCTCCCGCTTGGTAATGTCGGTTTCAGGCCGGCGCGCAGGGCCGCCGAACAGCCTTGCGAATTTCCGGTTGGTCATACGCAGGCCGCCGAGAAAATCGAAATATGACAGGTTCAGGCGGATGGAGCCGTCTTCTTTAAGGTCGATCAGTTTGTCGAGAATGAGGTTTTTATAGACGGGTTCCCCATAGGGCGCCAGGCCCATAAGCTTGTATTCGCCGGAATTCACTTTGAATCCCGTAAAATAGGTAAACGCCGAATAGAGCAGGCCCACGGAGTCCGGGAAGTGAAGTTCTTTGAGCAAGGTCAGCTCGCGCCCCTTGCCGAACCCGTAGCTGGCCGTGGCCCATTCGCCTACGCCGTCCACGGTCAGTATGGCCGAGGTCTCGAACGGAGAAGGGTAAAAGGCCGAAGCGGCGTGGGCCTCATGGTGCTCGGTATAGAGCACCTCCCCTTCATACCCGATTTCTTTTTGGATGACTTTCGGGACGTGAATTTTCTGCCCAAGCCACAAGGGCATGGACTGCAGCCAGGATCGGAGTCCCCTGGGCGCCACCGTCAGGTAGCTCAGCAAAAGCCGTTCAAACGTGAGAAACGGCTTGTCGTAGAAAACCACGTGGGCCAGATCGTCCACCCCTATGCCCGCCTCTTGGAGACAGTACCGAACGGCATGGCTGGGAAAGCCGGGGTCATGTTTTTTCCGGGTAAAGCGCTCCTCCTGAGCCGCGGCCATAATCTCCCCGTCGACCGTGAGGGCGGCAGCGGCATCGTGGTAGAAGCACGAAATTCCCAGGATATATGTCATTGAAGGTT
>JAFDKD010000139.1 GCA_019307165.1 Deltaproteobacteria bacterium
GTCCGCGTGTAACAGTTCCATTTTTGTCGTGAGTGTGATCGATTTATATCCCGGGCAGCTGGCTGTCGCCCCTTCCCTGGAAGAAAAGCTGGCAGCGGAGGTCCGGCAAAATCTGGAAGAAGCCAAGGCCAAGGTGGATGCCGCCGATATACCGTGTGAAACCATTGTGCACATCGGCGGACAGCCCCATGAGGCAATCATTCAGGAGGCAAAACAAAAAGACATCGACCTGATCGTCATGGGGACCCATGGAAGGACAGGATTGGCGCGTGTGCTCATGGGAAGCGTGGCCCAGAAGGTCATCGGTCACGCCCCCTGCCCGGTGCTGGTGGTTCCGACGTTGAAATAACCGAAATCTTTTCCGCAGGGCGGGGTTTTCCAAGTGCGCTTTCGCTGATTCCGCTTTGCAAAGCATTGAGAGGTTGAGGTTCAGGTTAAGGTTGCGCGTTGATTAAACTGCTCGATCTTGGCCTTAACCTCAACCTATGAACATAGAGGCTCCGCCCCAATTGGAATATTGGAATACTGGCTTACAAACGACAACAGCCGCAAAAAAAACTATGATTCCAATAAGTTGTAGAATTTCCAAGACGTCAGAACCGTTCCGAGGCCGGAGCATCACGCGAACGGGTTTTCGCCCTCCTTGGGCATGGGCCGCATCTGCCATGTGCCGTTCACCACGGAAACCACCTCGCCGGCCGCGTCCCTGATTTCCATTTCCAGTTCAAAATCGGTCTTGCCGTTCTCCAGGGCCGCCTTCTCAAGCGCGTCCGCCTCTTCCCGGCTCCATGCCAGTTCCAGGGTTACATCGGTTTTAGCCGGCGCCAAAAAACGGACGTTCACCTCTTTGACGATAGGTACATACGTCCCCAAACCATAGGAAGCCAGCACGATCAGCCCCCCGGGCAGTTCGCCGATGGTAAACAGGGACCCGGCGTACATCATGCCCACATGGTTCGTATTGCCGTCGATGGGCATAAGGAGCTTGCAGTAGCGGTCGCGCAGGCCGACAATGCGGATTCCGGTTCGTTTGATGCCCTCCACCAGGTCAATGGCCAGGACGGCCAGATCTTTGAATTTTTCGTCGATCAATTTTTTTCTCCTTTCGATAACGGATACACGGGCCTTTGCCGGATAGGCTTTGGCGCGAGATGCATGCGTAAATGGGCTAAACCGAAAAAAATATTTAGACAGGATTAATCCTGTCTGAAATTGCTCTCTATTTTTTTCATGTGAAACTTCATGAAAGCGACAACCGTTTTCATCAAGTTTCCCGATCGATTAGACTCGCCGCCCCCGAGGCCAGAGGGGCGGCCTGTCGAAGATCCCGCCGTCGTTTGGCGGGGAAACCTAAAAAGCCTCCGACCTCAAGCGAAGCAATCCTCCAACCTAGCGTTGCGAAGCAATTTTTCTAATCGTCTCGATGATCTCATCGTTAATGGCGGAAGGACCGAAGGATGCGGCCACGCCCATGGCTTTCAGCTGCTTGGCGTCTCCGGGCGTTATCACGGAGCCGCCCACCACAATCGGTATGTTCAGATCCCTGTCCTTCAGTATCTGAAGCAGCTCGGGCATATAGTGGAGGTACTCCCAGGAATGACAGGACAGGCCGATCACGTCCACGTCTTCCTCCATACCGGTCTTGACCGTACCTGCCGGCGTGTTGAAACGTCCGGTGTAAATGACTTCCATACCCGCGTCCCTGAGCATCCGGGATACCGCTATGGCGCCTACCTCATGCTGATCCAGACCCAGCATGCCGATGAGTATGCGAATTCGCTCCATAATCTATCCTCCAGAATAGAACTAAGAAATTGTACTGCCTTTATTGAATACGATGAAAAAGCATTCACCACAGAGACACGGAGGGCACAGAGAAAAGATTTTGTTTGTCGGGAGGTACCGACAAACAAAAATGTTTTGCCCTGAAAAAATCATGCAATATAAAAAGCGCCATCACCATAATTTGTCTGTTGGAGGCTATTTTCGTCTATCGGTATCTCCCGATAGACGAAAAAAGTCACTCTCTGTGTGCTCTGTGCCTCTGTGGTGTATATGTGAGTTTATTTTCAAAGTCCGGTAGTTATCTCTCGTTCCGGTTCGCGATTTCCAGCCCTTAGATTACCGGCTCCTCCATGCCCAGAGGATCGTAGGGGCAGTCATATGCCATGCGCATGGCCCCGGTGATTTCTCCCATGGTGGCGCCCGCTTCGAAGGCTTTGATAATCGGGGGCATCAGGCTTTCATCCCGTTTGGCCGCCGTATCCCGGCATTCCAGGAGCGTGGCGGTCACCCGCGCCATGTCTCTCTGTTTTTTGAACGCCTTGATCTGATCGATGCGGTCCCAAAAAGGCTCGATCTTTTTTTCCGCCACATCCTTGAGAAGCGTGTCCTCTTCTTCCGGGATCTGGTGGCAGTTAAGGCCCACCTTGGGCAGTTCGCCGTCCTGAATCTGTCTCGCGTACCGCGCCATGACATCGTCGAAAAAGCCCTTGAACCAACCCTTGTCCGAAAGCGTAACGGCATCGCCTTTGGATTCGATCTCGTCAATCATCTCGGAAATGCGTCGCTCCGTTTCATCGGTCAGGGATTCCACATAATAGGAACCGCCCAGGGGATCGACCACCTTGGTCACGTTGGTCTCCAGGTCGATCACCTGCTGCGTTCTGAGCCCTACCAGGTGCGACTCGGGGCTCGGCGTGCGATAGGCCTCGTCAAATGCGGAAATCTCAATGGCCTGGACCCCGGCCATGACCAGGGCCAGGGATTGAATCGCACCCCGTACGATGTTGTTAAAAGGCTGCTGCGCGGTCAGAGAGAGGCCCGAGGTGTGGCACGTAATCACCGGAGCCCATGACCGGGGGTCTTTGGCGCCGAATTCGTCTTTCATCATTTTTGAAAAAAGCCGGCGGGTGGCCCGGATTTTGGCGACCTCTTCAAAAAAGTCCATGCCGCAATTGAGCAGAATGGCGATGCGCGGGGCAAAGTCGTCGATGTCCATACCGCGGTGCAGCAGTTCCCGGATCACGTGGCGGATTTCAATGAATCCCAGGGCCATCTCCTCAACCACGTCCAGGCCCGCTTCACTGAAAAAGTAGGTATCCTCCACAAAGGCATGGAACTTGGGCATGTTCCGGGTGCAGAACTCGATGGAATCGCAGCACAGCCGGAGCCTGAGGGAGACCGGGAGGTTCACGGCATACCCGCAGTCTTCGGCAAAAAACGGGGGTTGGATGACCGATCCTCTCAGTTTTTCCGGGGGGACGCCCTTGTCTTTGGCTACCAGATAAAGGGCGGCAGCGGTGAAAGGGGCGGATATTGAGTTGGAAACGGTAAGCGCATCCAGGGGCAGGTCCGCCCACAGATCCCTGAAATCCTGGAGGCAGCAGAGGGAAACGCCCTGTGTGCCGATGGCGTTTGCGGCCAGCGGGTGATCCGGGTCCATGAGTGCCTGGGAAGGCGCATCGGCAATGACGTCGATGCCGGTCTGGCCTTGGGAGATGAGATACTTGAGTTGCTCGTTGGATGTCTTGGGATCTCCTTCTCCCGAAAGCTCGCGCTGTATCCACGTCCAGAAACCGGCCGGCCGGATGCCCCTGGTATAGGGAAAGGATCCGGGCTCTCCCAATTGCTTTTCAGGGTTGAATCCGGCCGTATCGTCCGGGGTGTAGACGGGCTTGATCGGTATTTTGGATCGTGTACACTGGTCGGTCATAAGCAGCCTCCGCATGTTTTGGAAATGTAATTAGGGACAATATCACACTCGTCCCGCTTCCCGGGCGATATCGTCCATGGTGGCGCCGATGTAGCCGCGGGCCAGGAAGACCTTTTGGGCCGCTTCGAGAATGCCCGTCATCCGGAGTCGCCTTTCATGGGCAATCCGTTTTTCTATGGCTTGCCTGTGCGGGGTGTTCCGTTGTGTGGATGAAGGCATGGCGTGAGATATGGGTTCAGGGTTCAGGGTTCAAAGTTGCCGACTGACTTCGCCGGCCGTTTGTGGTTTGTTGTCGTGTTCCTTGTTCTTCGTTCTTTGTGCTTGGTGCTTGGTTCCTGGTTTTTCGTGTTTTGTTCTTAGTTGTTCGTGCTTTATGCAGTGATGGGTGTTATTCGCTATCAGTTATCGGTTATTCGCTATTATATAAAACGACCTAAATCCTTGCGCATACATACACAGCGGTTTACAGAATACAGTCATTCAAAATAGCTCTATCGCCGGCGATCTTAACAAGCGATTCGCAATTTGTTGTGACGCTGTGTATAGTTATTTGGTTATTCATTAGTCGTTGGTTGATAGATGCCCCGCTTTTCCTTCCTGATAACGGATAACTATTAACTGATAACCCAATTCCGACCTCCGATCTCTGACCTCCGCCTTCTGCCCTCCGCCTTCTGCCCTCCGTCCTCCGCCTTCTGCCCTCTGCCCTCCGTCCTCTGCCCTCCGTCCTCCGCCTTCTGCCCTCCGCCTTCTGTCCTCCGCCTTCCGCCCTCTGTCTACAGCCCTAAGTGTTTGGCCACCTTTTCTTCCTGATAATCGGAATTGCCGAAGGCCATGTCCCCTGCCAGTACCCGTCGGTGATAGAGATGCAGGTCATGTTCCATGGTAAAGCCGATGGCCCCAAAGAGTTGATGGGCGATTTGGGTCGCTTTTCTGGCCGTCTTTCCCACCCGCATTTTGGCCATGGCCGCTTCACCGGCCGCAGGCATGCCCTGAGAGATTTTCCATGCGGCCCGGTGGACCAGGTTTCTGGACATATGGATGTCGAGCCACATGTCGGCGAAACGGTGCTGCACAGCCTGAAAACTGCCGATGGGGCGGTCGAACTGGACCCGTTCCTTGGCATAGGTGATGGTCATGTCCATGGCTGCTTGCGCGTGGCCGATCATTTCCGCGCACCTCCCTACGGCCGCCATTTCCATAACGTTTACCAGGCCCGCACCGGCCCCGTGGGGAGCGCCGATCACATGGGCGAGGGGTATTCTTACCTGGTCGAAAACCACTTTGTATTGCTTGTCCCAGCCCACTGTTTTAAGCGGGTCGCAAGATAGCCCCGATGCGTTTTTCGGAACCAGGAAAAGGGTAACCCCCGCCTGGGATCCTGACTCCGATTGGGTCCCGGCCACGCAGAGCATGTGGTCCGCGATTTGGGCGTCGGGGACAAACAACTTGGCGCCGTTGATAACCCATTCATCGCCTTCAAGGGTTGCCGTGACCTCGGTGGAAGCCACATCGAATCCGCCGGTGCCTTCGGCCCAGGCCAGGGTGAGAATTTCTTCGCCATTGGAAACGGCGGAAAGCAAATCCTGTTTCTGCGACTCAGACCCTGCGTCCAGTATGGCAGGGGCGCACAGAACGGTTGTGGCGAAAAAAGGCCCGGGGCAGAGGTTGTATCCCATTTCCTCCAGAAGGAGCACCAGGCCCTGAAATGTCCAACCGCTGCCTCCGTATACTTCGGGCAGCATCAGGCCCATCCAGCCCATGTCCGCCATCTTTTTCCACAACTCGGGAGAATGGCCTTCATCGTTTTCGGCCAAGTCCCGAATCAACGCCTTGGGGCACTCCTTTTTCAGGAAATCACGTGCCGATTTCTGCAGTATTCTCTGTTCTTCCGTCAAGTCGTAGTCCACGAACAACCTCCTATGGCAATAAGATCAGAAGTCCAATTTCCTTCAAATCTTCAATCTTCAATGTTCAATCTTCAATGCCCTTTAGGCCTTTCAGGGGCTGATGGAAAATGCCCATATGCAAGGCTTCCGAAATCCCGAGGAATGAGGCGTACTTATTTGTACGCCGCAATGACGCGGGATGAGGATAACGCAGCAGATGGGCGTTTTGCGACAGCACCTATGGTTCTCTGGGAAGTCCCAGCCCCCTGGTCGCAATAATGGATTTCTGGATCTCGGACGTACCTGCACCGATGGGACCCGATATGGCGTCCAGATAACCGATGCCTACGCGGCCGTTGAAAGGCGCCTCTATCGACCCCCAATCCAATTGCCCGTATGGCCCCAGAATATCAACTGCCGTCTGGGCAAACAGGAGTCCCAGTTCCGTTCCGAACAGCTTCAAGGCCGAGGCCTCCATTTCAGGTATGCGGCCCTGATCGAATATCCAGGCGGTCTCGTGAAACAAGGCGTAAAAGGCCTCCAGTTCCGTGGCCAGCATGGCCAGCTTGGACCGGATGTATGGTTTCTTGGAGAGCGCCTCTCCACCGACATGTTTTTCTTTGGCATACTGAATCAGTTCTTCAAGCACCCTTTTAAAAGAACCCGTGCCCACCATGAGTCTTTCGAACTGGAGGGCCAGCATGACATTGTAGAATCCCCTGTTGACCTCTCCCACCACGTTTTTCCTGGGGACCCTCACATCGTCAAAAAACACCTCATTAAAGGAGTGGAGACCGCACATGTTGATAATGGGATTGATGGTCATGCCCGGCGTATCGTTGGGCACGATCATGAGCGTGGCGTTTTTGTGCCTGGGCGCTTCAAGGTCCGTCTTGGCCATGAGCCAGGCATTGTCGGTCACGTGAGCGCCGGTGCTCCATATCTTTTGCCCGTTGATGACGAACTCGTCCCCGTCGGCGATGGCGGTGGTTTTCATGGAGGCCAGGTCCGACCCGGCATTGGGCTCGCTGTATCCCAGCCAGAACCCGGTTTCGCCGCCGGCGATTTTCGGGAGCCATTCCTTTTTCATGTCTTCACTGCCGGCCAGCAGGATCGTGGGGCCGGAGATGCCCACGGCCACTCCGCCCCCGGGCGCGCGATAATAGGACAGCACGTCGCCCACGATGATCTGCTTCACCATCGAGCCCTGGCCGCCGTATTCCTCGGGCCAGGCCAGATTGAGCCAACCCTTGCCGCCCAGCTTTTTCAGGAATGGCCTGACAACATCAAGAAAATCGGTTTCCATTTCAGGCGTGGTCCCATATCCCCCCGGCCACCAGATAGCGCGGTCGTCCCAGTCCGGCGGAAGTTCGCTTTTGACGAAGTCTTCCACTTCCTGTCGAAATGCCAGTTCTTCCTTTGAGAATTCAAAATTCACGATCCGGCCCCCTTTGC